>CAYTHL010000012.1:20521-32140 GCA_964437615.1 uncultured Lachnospiraceae bacterium
GATTGCCCATTTGTTTGGGCTTTGTGCTGCTCGGTTAAAGCGTTTTGGGCTGAATTTTGCTCCTTTTGTTCGGTATTTTGTGCAGGTTTCTGCTCAGATTGCTCTTGGCTCGGTGCAGTTTGGGTATCTTGGGCTGAATTTTGCACTGCTTGCTCTGTATTTTGTTCCACTTGTTGCTCAGATTGCGCGGTAGACGTTATATTGTATCTTTCGGCAACCGATTTGGCAGCAAAATTAGTGTCTTTAGGCTCTTCGGGTACATCTTTATAGAGTTCACTAAACGGCAAAATATCTTGCCCACCAGCCTCAATTTCTTCTAGTGTTGGCTCCTTTGGTTTCTTTTTGCGCTCTTGCTCAAACATCATTTGCACGCGCTTATCTACCATAATATCTATATTGGTACGGCTGTATGGACCAGTCATTAAAAATGCTTTTCCGCGTGGGTTAGATGCAATTGTGTCTTGCTCCTTTTCATTAATCTGGCCGGCTTTTTCGTATAGTTGAACAAGGTCATTTAGGTTATGAGGAGCAAGCGCAAATATTAGCGAATACTGACTGGCGTTTATAATTGCCGTAGACTTACGCGCAATATCTGGAGTACCAGTAAAGTCCTTAAGGTCCTGCGTAATGACAATTTGCATACCCTCGTATTTTCTTATACGCTTTGCTAGGTTGTACATAAAGTCTAGTGCAACGTCTTTTTTAGGGTCTATAAATACGTGCGCTTCGTCTATGCATACCACTATACGCCTTTTGGTGTTGTATTTTGCGTTGTAATCCTTGTTGTTAATAATTTCGTTATTAAGCCAGCGCAATACAACCATCATTTGGGCATTTGCAAGGTCGTTATTGCTGTTAGCAAGCAGTGTTTGAAAGTTAAATACTATAAAGTTTTCTTCGCTGGTTATGGTAGAAGGGCCGTTCCACAACTGACTGTTTCGGCCACCTTCGGCAAATTTGTTTAGATAAACTTTAATTATTCTTAGGTTGTTCTTTTGGTATTCTTCGGTAGCCTTTTCGTGCTGCTCGGATACATAGTTATACAAGTCTTGCATTATAGGAAAGTCTTTTGGCTCAAGTTTGCTAATGTCTGTACTTGGTGTTATGCCAAACTTTTCGTAAAGTTCCTTTATGCATTGGTTTAAAATTTCTAGGGCGTCCATGGTTATGCCGTCCAAAATCATCTTAAAAAAGCTCTCCAAAAATTGCAGGTGACTAGATAAACTTGTATTTATACCTTCGCCGCCCTCTTCGTCATCTAGCGCCATGACAATTTGCAGGGGGTTAATTCGACCTTCCCTTGCCGAACCTACATCTATAACCTTACCATTTAGGTTGTGGGCAAGCACATCGTACTCACGCTCTGGGTCTAGAATAAATATTTTGGTATTATCTGAGGCAAGGTTTGCAAGAATAGCCTTAGTTGCAAAGCTTTTTCCGCTACCCGACTTACCCATAATAACAACGTTACTATTTATACGCTCTTTGTCGCGTTGGAAGAAATCCAAAAAGACAGGCTCTTGGTTCATACCAATATAAAAGCCCTTTTCGTCTTGAACAGCGTCTGAAACAAATGGGAACATTGCCGCCAAACTGGTGGAGTTTATGCCGCGTTCAAACTTATGAATGCTGTTTCGGCGGCTGACATTTCCGTTAATAAAGGCTTGCAACTGATTGCCAAAAAGATCTGAGCGCTTAAACCCAGCACGCATAATTTGTGTTTTAAGAAGCTTTTTCTGTTCTTCTTCTACAGTAATGTAAATGTTGGTGTCAAAAAGCATTTCGTTGCCTTGTTTAATGGCAGCCATAAGCTCTTTAAGCGTCTCTAGGTGGGTATTTTTTTCTAGTTCCACGCTGGCCCTTGTTCGCTTGCTGGCTTGAACTTCCATTTCCATTATGGAGCGGTCTAGGCGTTTTTCGGCGTCATCTTGTGGCACAGGACTAAATTTTACGCAAATTCTAGTGCCCGGAACGCTAAAAAAGTTGCGGCCCCAAGCGTTTGGCACAACTAGTGGATAGTCGGCAATTGCCATGGTTGTAAAGGATTTTTCGTTTATATAGGTTTTACCTATGCTAAAGCGGATACTTTCTGGCATAATCCAGTTTAGCAAATCTTTTGGCTCAAGTTCTTCTACTTCGCGCTCGTCAAAACTGCTGTCGTAATAGTTTTTAAGGAAAATTGCTGTCTGCTTACGATCCAAAATTTTGCAGGCTACCACATTGTTGGTGTTGCCCTCTATGGTGTTTACAACAAAGTTCATGGTGCTCATTAAACTGCGGATAGAATTGCTGTAAATTGCTAGGTAAATGTGGTCTTTCATTATAGGAAAGTCCTTATCTACGTTCATGTTGTCGTATGTGCTAATACGGCTGTCAATAATCTCTATTCTTGGCTCGGCCTCTTCGGTTTTGGTTACACCGTTTTTAACATTTTGAATAACGGCGTCACGCTTGTCACACTCGTTTAATATGTATTTATCTAGCACCATTGGACGGCTAAATTTGTAAATAGCGGCAGTCTGCTCGCTAGTCATGCTTTTTAGCGCGTTGTCTATTGCAGAAATGTAGGCGTCCTGACGGCTAACCGAAAGCATATAAAACTCTATGCTCTTAATTTCTATTGCCGCGCCATAATATTCTTTGTAGTCTATGATGCCAATTTTACGCTTATCGTCGTAATCTTGCTCCAAAATACCAACATATGGAAGCAACGCCGAAACACTCTTTTTGGAACCGCCAGAGGTTTTGCGGAACCTTTTCATGCCAAAAATATATCTAAACGCATCAACAAGCGCATTGTAAAGCCTTGTTTCTGGCGAAACTTCTATAAACATAAAGATTGCAATTACTAATATGGCCAATGCAAGTGAAAGTTTTAGACTTGTTCCAAATACATTGTTAAAAAGTACTAGCGCACACAAAACCAACGCCACCATAAAAATTAAAATGTCGGTAATTGTAAAGCTTTTAAAGAATTGTGTTTTAACTTTGGTCTTTTTTGGTATTAACCTTGCCATAAAATTCTCCTTAATTTAGACGATTTTTAGCCTTTTCGCTCGTCGCCGCCCGAGCTATGTGTTGATTTTGTTTAACCTTATAGCCGCATTGCCTCAAGTTGTACAACCCTCTGGCCGCTACGCGTCCACCCCCCTTACTATGGGGGAACGCCCCACGCTAAGTTGTAGCATTTTTGGAGCCGTGGTGCCGTTTTGCTCCAGTTGGGTTTGTTTGCTTATGTCCCTTGGTTGTTCGTATCAGATCCCATCGCTCTGCGCTCGGGATGACACTAGGGAAGCGGCTGCTAGCAGTGGTGCCATTTTTTGCTATTTAGTTGTTGCCCAAATTGGGCTGGTGGCGGGTAGTTATATAGCATTTCCCGCCATCATCGCTTTTAGTTTTGTCTGCCTTTGCGGCTTAAAATTTCTGTAAAGCCGCTTGGGCTATATCACCGCCTTTTGCGCTGTAGCTAACTATTTGTTAGGTTTTACTTTCCGGTGGCGTCATCACCAAAGTGACCTCCCTGTTTAGTTGCCTGATCTAACGCATTTTTGCTCTTTTGATTTTTAACCTGCTTAGATAGTTTTTGTTGCGAAGTTTGCAAGTTTTTGATATTGCGTTTGTATGAGCGGTCGGCATTTCTAAATTGTTCTACCATAGCTTGCAAGTGCTTAACTTGTAGATTTAGTTTACCCGATTGGTCGTTTGTCATTAACTTTTTAAGTTCTTGTTTGCAAATTTTGCTTATTTCTGAAGAACTTATATTTGGTCTGTGTAATGCTTCATTTACGTTTGCTTCAAATGCCTTGCGCTTTTCTTCAGATATCTTATACTTAGTGTTTACGTCAGCAATTGCCTCTTTAGCAGCTTTTTCAACATCTTCTTTATATTTAGCATTAGCCGCAGCACTCTTGTTGTTTAGCCCTGCAACCTCTATTTTTTTACTGTCTGGCAATCTATTAAAGTACTTAGTGGTTGCAGATTTTAGTTTGGCAGCATTGCGATTTAGATAGTAATCAAATCTCTTTTGAGTTTCAGGATCCCAGTTTTGACTATTGCCATTTTTTACATCATCAATTAGTTTTTTTAGTTCTGCTTTGTTTGTTTTGTTTAATGTGCTTCTAATTTCGCCTTCGGCAATTTTTCTAAGTTGTTCTACTTGGGCATTGTATGCAGTTTCGTATTTTTCTTTCTTAATGTCATTTACTTTATCTAATGCAGCTTGTCTAATATTGTACTTAGCATTAAAGGCGTCGCCATAAACTTTTGTAAAGTTTTTGCCAAGCTGTTTATTTATTTGAGATGCTTCTTTTCTTATTTGATGTTTTTCGTTTACATAGTTATTTATATCTTTTATAATAGGCGCATCTTTAGCAGTATTTTTAGCTCTATCCAACGTTCTAGACACTCCGCGAGCTATCTTATGTGCAACACCAGTATAGTCGTCTAATTTTTCGGCTTTTGCTTTATCTAGTTGTTTTTCTAGCTTTTTGTTGTAGTTAATTAGCATATTTCTAGCTTGTAGATTAGTTATGCCACCATTTTCCAAAGGTTTATTGAGTTTTTCTGCAATTTTTCTAATTGTGCTGTCTTTACTATTAATGGCTTTATTGATAAACTCAACCGCTTTGTTGCTTCCAATGTCTTTAACAAAGTTTGCATTTTGATTAATAGCATTTTCAAGCGATTGAACTTTGGCGGCATCTGCTGTTTTACGATCATCACTCTTTTCCTTTTTGCCAACCCAAGATGTGGCAGTTAGCGTTAATGCTGCTTTACCTTTACTTGCAACAACTCTTCCGGCTGTCCTAGCAATATTGCCACCAGCATGTAGTAAGCCAGAACGGTCATCTCCAGCGACTTCTTTGGCACGCTTTAACTGCTTATTAGCAATCCAAGAGCGTGCAGTTAATAATTTTGTATTAGGGTTAAAATACTTGCCATACTTTTTAACAAAAGCATCCATTTGTTGCCCAGTCATAGCATGTTTAGTAGCATATTCTGCAGCAGTCTTAACTTTGCCGCTTCGCAAACTATTTAAAACATCAGCCTTTAACTGCTTATCTTCAACTTTCTTAACATCTTTAACCCTTTGGTCACTAGTCTTTCTGCCGGTTAAGATTGTTCTAGATACCCAACCTCTTACGCCACGATAAATTCCCTGCTCGGCATCTTTAACAATTGCGTCTTGTTTCTCAATTTTGTTGCCAAGTTTGGTAGCATATTTTATTTGTCTAGCCTGCTCACGTAGTAGTTTTTGCTCACGGCTCTTTTCGCCAGTAATTTGCTCAGCTTTTCCATGAGTGCTGTTCCACTCTTCGATATCCTTTTTAGATAGGCGGATAGAATGTTTAGCCTTCTCTGTGCCATCAACCTCTTGAGCCTCTTGATATTTTTCGTACAATTTTGCTTGTTTTCTTTGGGCTTTTTCTAGTCGTTTATCGGTAGGCTTTTCGTAAATAGCCTCATACTGACCAACATTGTCTTTAGCAATGTCGGCAGAAATTTTGGCGGCTTCTGACCAAAGCTTTGCTGCCTCGGCCGATTTTTCTGCCCTTGCTGCAGCGTCTGCACCACTCTGTGCATCGTTAGGTTTAGCCTCTGCACCATTTTTGGCTTTGTCTGCTGTTTCGGCATTTTCGGCGGCCTTGGCCGTACCGGCACTCTGACTATACTGCTGACCAGCAATGTCCATAACAGCGGCTGCTGCTGTATCCTTAATTTCTTGCTCGACACCGCCAGCAGAATAAGACTTAAGATCTGGCAAATGGCTACCAATAGCACCTTGCAGTGCCTTGTCGTCTGCATCTAAGCCAAGTTGCTGTGCCGCTTGCCTTGCTACATTAATCGCAGTTTGTTCGCTAAATCCAGTAGCTGCATCATGCCCGCTAGCCGTATAAGCATCATCAACAGCATATCCAATAGCCTCTTTCATTTGGTCTGGAACTTCGCCAGTGCCAACGCCAGCTTCTTGACGCATACTAGCAGCGTCATTATTCATTTCTTGTGCTGCTTGAACGGCAGCGGCAGAGGCAGCGGCTTGTTCTGCAGAGCCTCTTGCAGCCTCGGCATACTGTTGTGCAGCATTAGTTTGAGCAGCTGCATCATTATTTGGATTATTTGTATCTGGATTATCAGTTGGTGTTTTGTTTTCTGGCGTTACAGGTGTCTCTGCTTTTGGATTAGCATCATTTTGTGGGTTAGTGGTATCAGTTTGTGGTGTACCGTTAGGACCAGTTGGGTTATTATTAGCGCCAGTTGGTGTACCATTAGGGCCGGTTGGGTTATTATTAGCGCCAGTTGTTTCATTTTGAGCGTTAGCATCGTTAGCTGCGTTGGCGGCCTCTTGAGCGGCAGCGGCTTGCTGCTCTATTTGCTGCCTTTGAGCATTTGCACCGCGTTGATGCGCCTCTAGATCCTCTTGAGCGGCAGCGGCTTGCTTTTCTTTTTGTTTGTTTTTATAGGCGTCATAAAGTGCCGAACCTGGAATTAAATTTTTGCCCAGTTTTTTAGCTTCTTTAAAGCCTTCTATTATTTTGCCACCGCTCAGGGTGTCGCCCACATCTTTAACAACTTCGTGAACTTGTTTAACTGTTCTTTCGCCTTGGCTAATAACTTCGCCCGCCCCCTTGTCGCCGTCAAATACAAAGCCTTGTATCATACTCGGCACTGTTTTAAGCAACGTAAAGGCAACCAGTATAAACAATATATAAACAAGATTGTTTAGTCTGGTGGCATCTTTTACAAAGAACCTTAGGGTAGAAGACAGCCCTGCAACATCGGCATCGGTAAATATTGCTGACGCATCGCGGATAACCGGAACTATTATAAAGAAGAAGTTTAGCCCAATGGTAACTCCGTATGCGCCCAAAACTTGGCCAATTAGTTGTTCGCGCCATTTAGTAAAGCGATTGCCCTTAGGGTCTAGTGGCAATGTAGAGGCTACAGCTGGCATAATTAAATATAGCAGAGTTATCTCGTAAATGCGCCTAATTAGCCCCCAAACAGCCTTACCTAATATGCTAAACACTATTATCATAGCAAATATTAAAATCACCCACTGCATATAGGCAACTTGGTACAGATTGTTAATTTTAACAGTGCCCTCAAAATTGTAGTCTAGGCTGATTGCGCCAAGCGCCAAGTTTAGGGTAACATAATCGCTGGTGTTAGACTTATTTACTGCACTAATTGTTAAATTTAATCTAACTACACTAGGGGAAATAAAGCTGATTTTTCTATCAAAAACAAGGTTTAAGGTGGTCATCTGATCGCGGCAGAAAGCAATAGAGGTTGGAGTACTTGCAAGGTTAGAAATTTTGTTTTTTACATTTGTAGAATCAACATTTGTTAGCGCGGTATAAGTAGTTGTGCCAACAGCATAAGAAATGGCAGTATTTATTATGTTTTGCGGCTGGTAAATAGTTGTATCTGTAGCCGATGCACTCTCCGACGTAATTACAATACTTGTATTAGAGCCTGTGAGGGTTGTTGTATACCTTCCGCCTGTGGTTTGCGCCGAGTTGTAAAATCCGCTGGTGTTAACAGTTGCGCTAAAAAACTTTAACCTTTGGTTGATATATTCTTTAGCAGATTTTTTGGTATCTATTGTAGTGTTATCAGTAGAAATTTTTGACGATATTTTATATGTATAAACCTTTGTTACATCAAAACTACCATTTGCCAAATCTAGCGCTGCCTTATAATACAAAAAGCTATCTGGTGTGGTATCTGTAGTTGTATTTATCATATATAAGTATGTAGTGTCACCTTCTACCGATATAAAGGAATATTCTGGCGCCAGAACATAGTTTATTAAGGAAGATTTATATACAAGATTTGCAACATCGCTTGATGATATAGTTATGCTTTCTCCATTTGTTGTGTAGGCATCTAAATTATTAAACGAAAAGGTGATGTAAGTGTGTGTATTGCCATTAGTAGTGGTGGTACCAGTGTTATAAATATCATAAATAGAAATTAAAGTGTAGCCGTCATCTATACTAGAATTGTTAGATTTAACGGCGTTGATGTATATATCATAATTTTCGTTATATAGTGTATATACTGTGACATTTTTACCATTAATAGTTTGCACAGAAGAAGAATTTTCTATAAAGCTGTTTATTGTTAGATTGTTGTACTCTTCTAGTTTTTCAGTGCTAATAGAACTATCAAATGTATCAGAGTTATTTTTATTTTGCGTAAACTGCACAACCTTAAAAAAGTTGTATGTAGAAAAATCTGAAATGCTAAAATTATACTGAAGTATTTTGTATTCAGTACCATTATATGTATATGTATTTTCGGTTTCAGTTTGGCCAGTGCTTGTAAATGTATAATTTACTGTATAGGTTATGTTGTTTACTGTATCTTCAAAAGTAAAGGTTGCAACCAAAGTTATATCTTTGCCACTGTCGCCATTATCTACAAAATTGGAGAGAACAACACTTACATTGGTAGGGCTAATGCTGTTATATTTTACATTGTTTTTAAGCGCTTCTGCAATTTTTGTTAAAGAAGTGTTAAGATAATCTTGAGTTTCATTAAAGCTATATTCTATGCCATAGTAACTAATAGTTATATCATTAGAACCCGCGGCAGTTATTGTAACATTGCCATAACTAGTATCTTCGTTATCATTACTACTAAAAGTTAAACTGGTATCATCTATACTAGTAAGCATTTCTACGGCAGTGTAGTCGTTGCGGTTAATTTCCATTGCTGCCATTGTGGCTTTGGTGCTGTCAAAATCAGAGCCAGCCGTGCCGCCAACCATGGTGCTGGTAAGATATGTTGGCTGATAGGTGTTTAAATACGACGAGGATTGAAACAATCCGCGCGCTATAACTGGGCCTTGATAGCTACTTGCATATTGACTGCTGCTAAAAGAATAACTTTTGCCAAGGTCGTCTGTGTAGGTAGTGTTGTTTGTAAGCGGCACATAATATCCACCCAAGCTGTTATACCAACACATTATATATGTGGCGCCATCAATTTCGCTAACGGCTGAACTATTTATATTATACAACACTGTGCCGGCGGCGGCGTCCGAATAGCTTACAAATAAACCAGTTGGGTTACCGCCAGCTGCTCCATAGAGATATTGCTGGTAGGCATAAGCGTTATCACTGCTGCCCATTTTTTGCCACTCTATATTGCTGTTGTTGGCGTTAACAAAGTATAGCGTTACCCCATAGTTTAGCATAAAATCTACAACGTCTGCCATAACCTTATATTCTTGAGGCAAGGCAACTAGCCCGTTTATTCCGCCGTCGTGGTAGCATGCCCAATACGGGTCGTTGGTAAAGGTGTTGTAAACTATACTTGTACCAGCCATTGTTGTACTTTGTGTTTGCGTAGAGTTTAGCGTAGCCATGCTGCTACCCCACCCAGAGTAACTTTTTGTAAGAACCTCGTTATAGTACCAAGTGTTGTATGCCGCCTTAATTAACGGATCGTTATATTCCAAATAGTCTAGCATAGATAAAAAGTAACCCGGGCTATTATTGTAAGTTTCGTCATAAACCCAAACATAGTCTAAGCCAAGCGCAGAAGAAATCAAATCATCGTTCGAGCCTGCTATATATGTTTTGTACATACTTTGGGCCGATTCAATTATACTTGCTGTGCCAGTGGTTAAGTTGCTATTGTATTGCTTGTTGTAAAAATTTACTAAAGCTGCATTTCTGCTAGGTTCAGGCTCGGCAATATAGGCGTCAAGAACATACTTTATGTAGTAGTAATATTGATATCTTTCGGACAAATCGCACTGCCACAAATAGTAAGTAGAGCCATCAAAGGTAAACATATAGCCATAAAATATGTTTATGTTGCTAAGCGGATTTGTCCATGTAACTAAATCGACTAATAAATCGTCTAAATCTAGGTTAAGGGAGTAATCGGCAGGGTTAATTATTGGTATAGCTGTAGAAATTGTAACCGTTTGGGTATCTGATAAATCGTAAGTGCCATCAGCATTAATTGTTGGCATATTGTAAGTGCCATCAGCATTAATTGTTGGCATAACAAAACTGGTGGTGTTGCTGGTGTAAACTCGGTTGCCCGTAGAAACATACTTGCGATAGTCGTTGGCGTCGTAAGAGCTGACAACAAAAATCTGCCCACCCATAGTTAGGCTAGAACCAAGGCTAAAGGCTTTGGCAAGCCCCGCCAATATTGCATTGGAGCAAATTATACCCCCTACAAGCATAACTGGCACTAGCACTACAGTTAAAATTGCTTTTAGCGCCGTGTAGATACTCTTTTTGTGGTCCTGCGGCTCGCCACTGGTGGCGCCAGCATATTCGTTTTTGATTATGGCAATTATGGTAAACAGTATTAGCAGCACAAAGAATATGCTAACTACTGCTTTAAAAACTGTTACCACTGTATCTGAAAATAAAAATCTAAACACAATGTCCGAACTGGTAAGGTTAGAAATGTCTACTTTGTCTACATTCATCCAAACATCCAAACCAGAGAGTTTTTGCACTAGTAGCTGCAAGAAATCTATAAGGTTTAGCACAAATTTGCAAATGGCATAGAGTACCGAAGCTAGGCCGTTTAATAGCGCCGAAAAAATGTTGGATATAAATGAGCCTGTTGATGTAAAAAAGGAAAAAAAGCTATTATTTAAAGCCGGCACAACTGGATTGTCTGCAACAAATCTTAAAAAACTAAAACCACCTGCCATAAACCGTAAACTCCCCGCGTTTGCGCTTAGTTTGTGCACGCCAGCCAATAGTTAGATATTTTACCCAAAACTTGGCATAAATCGACACAACTAGACATAAATATTTAATTTATATTAACATACGCGCACGCCTACCCGCAAACGATTAACAAAACTTTTTTAAAAAATTTTAAAATTTTTTTGATAATATTTACAAAAATAATACCAATTTTGTTTATTTGCACAAAATTTTTGCAATTTTGCACAAATTTAATGGCAAAATTGAGAAAATAGGAAGTTTCTAGCCCGCCTGTGTAATCTAAAGCGCAGAGCAATAACTAGCTAGTTGGGTTTGGCTGCTGCAATATAATATGGAAAAATAACAAAAGCTAGGCTGTAGCGTTTTTGGAGCTGTGGTACTGTTTTTGTTCAAATTTAGTAGTTTTAGCATTATTTGTTGGGCTTCTGCTAATGGGGCCCCATAGGTTTTTAGCAAAAACCGTATGGGGCAAGGAATATGCTTGCCGACGAATGGAGTTTTGGCATATATTGCCAAAACGACTTTTATTAGGCAAGTATGTGACGCAGTAAGGGGGCTGGCTGCCGTGCGGCAAGTTCTTGTGGCAGACTGAGGGCTTTAACAAATATAATTATTTTTAAGAACGCAAAACAGAGTGTTAGGTTGTTGCCCCCTAGTAAGGGGGCTGGCTGCCGTGCGGCAAGTTCTTGTGGCAGACTGAGGGTTGTTTGGCTTGAATTAGTATTCTCTTTGTTATATTAACTTAAATATTAAGACACCCAATGACCAGTTGTACAACCCCCTGTCCGCTCCGCGTCCACCCCCCTTACTATGGGGGAATAACGAAAGCTAGGTTTTAGCGTTTTTGGAGCTGTGGTACTGTTTTTGTTCAAATTTAGTAGTTTTAGCATTATTTGTTGGGCTTCTG
>CAYTHL010000013.1:0-30671 GCA_964437615.1 uncultured Lachnospiraceae bacterium
GCGGCGTTTTGCAAAACCGACACTTGAAAAACTAGGGGTTGAATATTAAAATATCTCTTAATAAAAAACTCTCTCGCGTCATCTTAACCAGAAAACAAGAGAGAGCTAATATAATTTATATTTGAGAATAAAATTAGCCTTAGGATGTGCCACAAATATAATTTTTTATAGCCAAACCTTACTATATTTTTATAATTTAGTTTTCATTTAAAAATTTATTAATTTCGGAGACTATTAAGTCTATGTCGGCGCCGTGAACCATGGCAGCTTCTTCTAGGGTCTCCATTTGGCTCATGGGGCAGCCAAAACAATGCAAACCAAAACCCATTAAAATGGTCGAAACATTTTCATTAAGTTTAAGCAATTCTCCTATAGTAATAGTTTTTGTTACTACTATTTTTTTCTTTTTCATAACAACTCCTTTTTTTTATAGATATTTTTACTGTGCATGATGTTAGTAAGTTTACAGTTTCTGCAGAGCGTCGCTAATGTATTATATAAACCACGAGGCTATTTGGGCAGATTTTGGCAGCTTTTAGCATGTGCGCAGATAGTTTTTGGGCTTGTGCTAAAACTTTTTGTTGCTGCCAAACTTAATTTTAACGCTTTTTATAAACTTTTGTGTGCATGCGCACAATTTGTGCCATAAATAATTATTGTTCTTTATACTTTGTCATTGCGTCTACAAGCTCTTTTAAGGATTTTTCTACCCTTTTTGCTTGGCTTGCAGATAGTGCCGTTTGGCTTTTGCGCATAAGTTTTTCGGCGCGTTCCAAAACTTCTTCAAACTGCTTGTCGTTTGTTATAACCAGCTCGCCCTCTGGCAATTTTTTAGGCCTGCCACGCCCGCGTTTTTCTTGCTCTGACATATCATTCTCCACTTCGGAATTGTTTATATTTTGCTCTGTAATATCTTCATTTTCTATTGGCGGTTGCTCCAAATCTACCTGTCTATCAGTTTCTGCGTTAGTCAAATTTATTGGCATGGTTTCTTTTATATTTTCCAAATTCTTATCCTCATTCTCTGGGTTTTGCAAAACTGCCTCGTCTTGTTGCTCGCTAATTTCTGAACTTTGGAGCTCTTGCGGGTCGGACGGTAGATAAATTTCGTCTTCTATTTCTTTGGAAATTTTATCCAAATCTTGGTCAATGGCGTTTTCTAACCCCTGTGTATCCGAAGTGTCGTCGCTTGTTTCTGACTGTGGCTCGGCGGCAGCGGTAGTTGTATTTTCTGCTTTAATTGGTTCCAAAACTGTTGATTCTGGCGCGTCTAGTGCAACCGCGGTGGCGCTTTGAGTATCCAAAGATTGGCTAGGGGATTTTGTTTCTGATTGCATATTTTTATCTTCAGCTGTCAGATTTTCTACAAAAGCAGAATTGTCGTCAATTTCGCTAAGCAACTCGTTGGTGGTGTAAGCAGATTGCGTTTTATTATCGCCGTCAGATGTGCTTTGCTCGGCAATTTCGCCCAGCTCGGCTAGTGATTGCGGCTTGTTAATTTCTTTTTGCGGAAAAACTGGGCTTATTTCTGGTTGTGGCTCGGCGGCTAAAGACGCTTCGGCAGTGCTATCATAAGCAAAGTTGGTGCTTGATAAATTTTGGTCGGTGTCAGGCGCATTTTGGCTAGCATTGGCATCTAACTTATCCGGGCTTGCAACTTGCTGATCTATCTGAGGCTCTTGCTGGCTAGATAGTTCGCTATATACCTCTGCCAAAATGTCTGGGCCAGGCAAGCTGTCGTTATTTTCTATTTTGTCGTTCATAATATCTAGCATTTCGTTAAACTCGTCCACCGAAACACGATATTGCTGCTGGCGAATTGCAACATATATATAATATAGAATGCGCGCGAGAATTAAAAACAGCACCGGAATAAGCAAGGCGTCGGCAAGCGCATAGCCAGTGATTGCAGTTTCTTCGCCCATAAGCGCCAAACTAAAAATGGCAAGCAAAATTCCCCACATATATATAAACGACTTTTGCAAAGATTTGCCCTGCTTAAAAAGACCGCCATTTACTTCTACATCTATGCTTTCAAAACGCTTAATATAGTCTGACGGCAAGCCGTAACTTGCATGCTCAAAGGCTTTGTACCCGCGGATAAATTCTTGTGGCATTTTGGCAATTAGCCCCAAAAAAGCATTGTAGTTATTTTTGGATAAACCCTTAGTATTTAAAAATTTGGTTATCTTGCGGCACTTTCTTGCAAGACTGCTATGAAAGCTAAATAGCAGAGAGAACATCTGCCAAATTATAAGCAGCCCAAGACCAATTAAAGCCAAATAGACAAGCTTATCTGCTGTAAGTAGCCCCACAATTACTGTAAAAGCGGTGGTAATATAATCTTTCATAATAACTCCTAACAATAGTTTAACCCTTTGCGGATTTAGATTATTTTAATTTTAACATAAAAAATGGAAATTTACTAGCGTTTTTAACATATTTTTTACATTTTTACAAATTTTTTTGTATATTAAATTAATTACTAAAAATTAACACCCATTATTGCAAATTTTGCAAAAAAATTGTAATAATCACATCAAAAAAGGCAAAAAATAAATAAATTTTTGCCATTTTTAATACTAATTTTGCTAAATTTTATACAATTTACCTTGCTCGATAGCGCAAATGTATGTTTGAACGCTGTCTGCCTCATAACAACGCTTGGCTGCCTCGGCGTATAGTGAAATCTGCTTTTGATATTTTTGCAAAGCATGACATTCTGAAAAATTACCTGTTTTGTAGTCTATTATAGCTATAGAATTTTGCCCTATAATTGCAAGGTCTATAACACCTTGAACAATTTGAATATCGCCCTTGCCTATATCCATAAAAAATTCGCGTTCCCTTAAAACTTGCCCTTGTTTTAGCAGCGCTTTAAAAGCAGAATTTGTTAAAAGATTTAAAATTGACTGCAAATTGATAAAATCGGATTCCTGTTTGGTAAGTTTGCCGCTATTAATAAGAGATTGTATGTTTTGCTGCAACTCTTCTATGGTTTTACACTCAAAATTTACATATTGCATAAATTTATGATATGCGTTGCCTTTTTGTGTAGCACTATTTGGTTTTTCGGCAGTAAAATTATAATTCTTTGCCAGTAAATTGTTTGAATTAAAGCCTTTATTAGATTTTTGTGGCAAATTTTTGCAATTTTTATGAATATTTTTTTGATTTATATACTCATTTGCTTTGTTTTCTGCAAAATATTCTTTTTTATTGTCGATTTTTGGTATTAATTCTGCATTATCATCTATATAATTAGATTTATCTAATGCAAAGCTATCAAAAATTTCTTCACTTTCGTGGTAGCCGCTGGCAATCTGTGTAACCGAAGTTTTTTGCGGGGTTTTGGCAGCTTTACTGTATAAATACTCAAAATTTATGCCGTCAAGTAGCAATTTTTGCAGTTTTAGCTCTGGTTTTGCAAAAACTATAGGCTCTTTTTTTTGTCTTTCTGCAGTTTCTATTAAATTTTCTGCCATAAACATGTCTATTTTTATATTTTCTGGAAAATCACCTTCTAAAAAGGAACTTACAAAACTATCTATCCAATCTGCAAAACAGTTTGGCCGCTCTGGAAAAGCCTTGTTTAATTTTTCACAGTTTCGACAACCAACAACAAACAACTTATTTTTTGCCCGAGTTAGCGCAACATATAATAGTCGCTGCTGTTCTTCTATCATTTTTCGTGTTTCGGTTAATTTAATTGCCTCTTTAGCTAAGCTGTTTTGCTTAAATCTGTTAATTTGGTTGTAGTAGTTTACACCAATTCCGTAATCTTTGCTAATAACTTCGTCGGCATGCAGGTTAGTTTTGTTAAAAACTCGGCTTATATTTGCAACAAAAACCACTGGGTACTCTAGTCCCTTGCTTTTGTGGATAGTTACAATCTGAACGGCGCCGCTATCGGCATTTTGGCTAGCCGTTATAGTTGCCCTTTGACTAGTTGTGTATTCTTGCAGACTTTGTTGTGGCAAACTTTGCAAATATTTGTTAAGTAACGCCACCCTACCTTGACCATCTTGCTGAGTAAGCAACAGTTGATGCAAGCAAAAGTCTTTGGATATAATTTCTGCAAGCTGCTGAACGTTTTTGTAGGTAGCCAAAAACCTATATTTTTTTAAATTTTGCATAAAATTTTGCACTTTTAGGGCTAATTTTGCATTAATTAAGGTATTTTTGGTAATATTTTGCAGTGTTTGATAAAAATATTTGCAATTTTTACCATTTTCCCTTAGTAAGGCCAGTTCATCTGGACTAAAATTAAAAAGCGGACTATACAAAACATTAAAAAGTGGAATATCATTATGCCAATTGCTAATTACTTGCAAATAACTGTCTATGCATTTTACGTACTCATCGGTAAGCACATCGGTAGCAACATCGGTACATACAGGAATATTTTTTTCTGTTAGCACCTCGGCAATTGTGTCAACTTCTTTTCTGGTTGGCACAAGTATTGCAATATCGTTCCAATGCACGCCGCGATAACAATTTATTTTTGCATCAAAAATTGTGCCGTTTGCTACTAGGTCGATAGCCTTTCTTGCTATATATTCGGCCTCAGCGCGCCCTTTTAGATGCTCTAATTCCTCTTCTTGGCAATGATTTTTTACAGAGTACACACCCTGCAATTCGGCCTTGGATTTTTCAGTTAAAGTGCTGTCATCTATATAGCAAATGTTGACGGGCTGCTGCTCTTCCCACATGATGCCGGCTTTAAGCTGCGCATCTTTTTGGTAGTCTACTCCGCCAAACTCTTTAGTCATTCTGCCGCTAAAAACCATATTTACAAAGTTTAAAATTTGATAATTGCTTCTAAAGTTTTCAAACAGGTTTATCGCCTCGCTATCTTTGCTACTGCTTGAGTATAGATTGTATTTATCTATAAAAATCTCTGGGTCGCACAGCCTAAATCTGTAAATGCTCTGCTTTACATCGCCCACCATAAACCGATTATTAGAGCCCGATATACGGTTAATTATCTCTTCTTGAATAGCGTTTATATCCTGATATTCATCAACAAAAATGTATTTGTACTTATTTTTTAGCGTCTGCAAAATTTCGGCGCAGTCTAAAATTTTTAAGGTGTAATGTTCTAGGTCATTGTAGTCTAGCCCACATTTTTCGGCCTTTAACGCAGTAAAAATTTCTTCGAATCGGCAAGTAGCATTGTATAGCGCCGTGGCAAGATTTTTTGCGCCAGTTAGTTGCTCGGCCAGTTTTTCTGTGTTAGAGTCTATAAAATTGGACTTAAAGTTTTTTAATTCTTCGTTTAGATATTTGCGAAACTCGTCCAGCTCTGCCCGGTAATCCGCCATGGCATCATCAACATTTGGCGGCACGCCAAAATTGCTAATATTGTACAAAATTTGGGCATTTTTTACAAATCCGTTGCGGGAAGAAAGGGCAACAAGTGTGCTTTGAACCTGCTGCAGATATGCAACAAACTGGTTAAGCCCAAGTTCGTTATATTTTACAATTTTAGCTGCAACTTGCTCCAAAAGCTGAGATATTCGGTTGCAAACATAACTGTTTATCATGCCCGCCGCCCGATTTTTAGAAAGGTTTGGGTTGTAGACATTTTTTATGCAATCATCAAACCATTTTTGGCGATTAATTAGCACATTAAAAAAGTCGTAAAGCCTTAAAATGGCCTCTTTTACTGGTTTATCACTTCTGTTTTTTTGCAGCATATCGTACAAATTGTAAAAGTCTACATTTCCGCTTTCAAACATCTCGTCAAAAAGTTTGCTGAGCGCATCTTGCTTAATTACATTTGTTTCATCCTCGCTAAGCACAACAAAGGATGGGTCTATGCCTGCCTCGTAAAAATAAGTTTTAAGTAGTTTAGAGCAAAAGCTATGAAGCGTGGACACATCGGCGTTCATAATTAGGTCTAGCTGCTCTAAAATGTGCGGGGTTGGCTGCAGTTTGCCTAGCTCAGCCGACAGTTTTAGCTTCATATCTGTGCTACTGGCATTTGTAAATGTTACAAGTAGTAGCTCGTCTACGCTTGCCCCGTCTTGTATTAAATTTACAACACGCTCTATCATGGTGGTAGTTTTTCCGCTGCCTGCCGCCGCGCTAACTATCAAATTTTTGCCGCGGCTATCTATAACCCTACGTTGCTCGGGAGTAAATTTGTCTGAATTTTGCGCAAGATTTTTTACTGTATTACTCATTTTTGCCCCCCTCTTGTTTAGCCTTATTAGACAATTTTACAACCGCCGAAATATTTTCTATTTTTACGGCGCCATAACATTTTCTGCCAAAACGATATGCAGTATTTTGAACGCCGCACACACCAAGATATGGGCAATTTTCGCACTTTAGTTTATTGTTTGACGCAAGCCGTATAGGGCTAGGGGCTATATATCCACTCAAAATTTCATTAACGGCTTGAGTTGCAAGCATATACACATATTTTTGCGCATCGTCAAACTGGTCGGCAGAAAGTAGGTTAACGCTTTTTCGTAAGTTAAATTCGCCATTTTTAGGCTTGTTTAGCTTAACTTGCATAGTGCTGCTATCCAAATTTTCTTCGCTAAGTGTGGTATCCATATCCATTATTGTTTTGGCGTCGCTTATAAAAAAACCTTGCATTCTGCCCGATGTTTCTTCTTCGGTGCTAAACTCGTTTCTTATAGGATAATAAGCCACCGCAGCTGGCTTTAGTCCTGTTTGTTGCATGGCCAATAGATAGCCAATTAGCTGAATTTTTTTGCCATAGTATATGCGCTTTACGTTGTCTTCTATCTTGCCCGTTTTGTAGTCGATAATTCTAAATTTGCCGTCGTACTCGTCTATTCGGTCTATTTTACCTTCTAAAGTAATAGTCTTATTTGAACATTCTAATGCTACCCCGGGGTATTTTTTACCTTCGCCAAAACCTTGCTCCAAACCCGTTGGCTTAAAGTGGCTGTGCAAAAACTCTTCTTTTAGTGCTGCGCACAATCTGATGCTTTCTTCTTTCAATATTTTAACAATGTACTTGTTATTTTCGGCAATATATTGTTCGGCAAGCAATTTATCTACTATATTTTTTGCAGCCTTTTGAGGCTCCACAAAACTATCTTTTACTAGCAATTTAACAAATTTTTCGGCAACGGCGTGCAAAATATTGCCCACGTCTAAAGCTTTTAGTGTGCTTGTTTCGGCTTCCTTTAGTTTTAGCCCGTAATTTGTAAAAAACACAAATGGACAATCAAACCAACGCTCTAATTGGCTAATACTTGTTTTATCACCGCCAAAATAAATTTTGTTGGCATTGGATATTGTATAGCTAGGTGCTAAATTGATATTTTTTAGCCTAAACTGTAAGTTTGGAGGCAAACTACCCCCTAAAACAGATTTGCACGCATGCACCAAACGCGGGTTAGGGAATTTGCCATATTTTTGATATTCGCCAATTTGCGCGCACAAAAACTCGGTTATCTTATCTGTTGTGCATAACTTTTGCATAATTTGTTTGGTATAATCTTGCGATTTTGCAGAAATATTGGCGCTATATTTTTGAATAGACAAACCGGATTCTCCGCCAAAAATAGAAATTAAATTTTCTACAAGACCGCTTGGGCGCAAATTTTCCTCACCTCCGCAGGTACTGTAGCTTAGGGTAACGCATTTTGACGCAAGCAGCAAACTTTCGTAGGCCTTGTATCTTTCGCGCCTATTTATAGTTTTAATGGTTGGCTCTATAGTACTGCTAGATTTTTCAGAAAGTTCCTTTATGTCGCGGTCGGTTATTATGCCGCAGTCAATCTGTTTTACTGGAAATTTGCCCTCGGCTGCGCCCATAATAAATAGATAATCTATATCAAAAAGACCGTCAGTGTTACTAGCAATATTAATGCAGTCTTGGCTAATTGGGATTAGCGAAATGTCAGTGACATCAAGGCCGGCAAAAAGTACACTTTGCAGCCCGTCTATACCAAGTTTTTCTTGCCCCAAAAATCTGCTAACTTGCTCTAGCGCTAGGCTAAGCTTGTTCCATGCTTGACGAGTTATGTTTTGCTCTACAGCATCTGCGGCTTGCTCTTGCTCTAGTTTTTTGAGGCCGCTAGTTATATCTAGGGCGTTAACTAGATGCAAAATTGCATTGCAATACTCATCACAAGTGCCGCTATTCTTTAAAAATGGGCAAATTAAGCTATAAATTTGCTCTCTTTTGGCCTCAATTTGCAAAAATTGGTCATTTGTGATAAAATTTTCATCAAATTTTTCAAATTTTCTGCAAAATTTGCCATAATTTATGCCATATTTGTTTATATAATTGATAAAATCATCAATGTCGCCCTGCGGACTAACAAAATAATTGCTAGCAAAATCTATAACAGCCGACTGCTCAAAATTTTTGCGTGCTACTTCTAGTGCCGAATTAACCAGCCTAAAAAGAGGGTGACTATTAAAACTATAAGGCTCGGCAACAAAATAGGTAAAGTTCCACTTGGCAAACTCGTCCGAAACTTGCTTGTGATATTCTAACGGAGCCAAAACGGCAATGTTTTTGTATCTGACGCCGCTGCGAACAAGTGCCGAAATTTTTTGCGCAACAAACTCAGCTTCGTCGGCTATAGTTTCGGCTTGTAGTAGTTGCACGCAGTTGGTGCCATTCTTTTGGCTGGCCGGGTATGCATACAAATTGTTTTTTATATGCTCAAAGTCTGGGGTAAATTTGGATTTTATCCGCTTAGGCATATAGTATAAGCCAAGTTGGTCTGCAAGCTGTTTAAATTTTGAGTAAACTTCGTTATCTCTTATGTGGCTATTGGCGGCTTCTACGCCGTAGCTTGCACTTACAGTAAAGTTTTTTGCCGAACTTACTAGCGTTTTACACACACTCATATAGCCCGCCGTAACCGACTCATAACCCAAAAAATATATGTTGCTGTTCTTTACAAAATCGCTGTCGGTAGCAACTGTGGCAAGCACGTTTAATAGGTCAGACTCGTCTAAATACTTGTCTTCCAAAAACTGCTGATATTGGTCGTACAAAAGGGCAATATCCTGCATTTTGGGGCGGCTACTGGATGGCATATTTTGCAGCATCTCGTAAAATTCTGCCACACCAACTCCGCTACTTTTTAGCTGACTAATAGTTCCATGCACCACCTCGGCAAAGCCTGCAGTAGATGCCGCTCGCTTAAAGCAAACCAAATTATCCTTGTTTTGCAAAATAATTTTGCGGACAATCATTGTTCCCGCAACTTTGCTTAGCACCATATCACTTGCTATTGGCGAAATCTTTTTTAGCAGCCTTTTTAGTGAATAAACAAAAATGTTTGCAAAGGCGCCGTTTGGCATTAATTGCAACAGTCTATGCTCTGCCATTATTGTTTTGCTATCTGGCACCAAAACAATATAGGTGCCAAATTTGTCGGCAGCAGCCTTATTTGCTACTTGCTTTAGCCCCTCTTCCATTGCCAGCAGAGTTGTGTCTGCCAAAATAAATTCCATTTTAGACATATACCCATTTTAGCACAATAAATATAAATATTCAATAAATATTCGCCAAATTTTGCAGCAAATGTAAACAACATAAAAAGCCCGGCAAATTTTGCCGAACTTTTGTTAATTTTTCTTCTTTACAAAAAGTATATAAAGGTTGCAATTAGAATTTGTGCCAAATAATACAAACTGTGATTAAGCACGCTGCAAAGTTTACTATCCTGTTTGCCGCCAAAATACTGCTTGCTTAAAATTAGGTCGCTTATAAAGAACAAAACAAACCCAACAGCCAATAAAATTGCAAGAGGCTTTGCAAAGGTTAGGCAAATGGATATTATCATTACAAAAATTAGTTCTGAGCTATAAAAATAGCTTTGGCATTTAAACCCAGAAAAATCCATTTTTAAAGTTGGTGCCACTTTTAGCACCATATATCCTGCAAGCAGACTGAATACAAATGCTGCAAGCACCATCCACCACCAGCCAGTTACAACTTGCGACGAAACATAAATAATTATCCCCAAAAAGTACAACACATGGCCAAAGGCAAAAAACATTGTGCCAGAGTTTAAATATCCGCCAATATGCTCGCCGTAGTTAACCTTAAGTTCTAGTAGCATATCGCCAATTAGTCCGCAAAATAGCCCCAGCAAAAACATGGTCTTTGCGGCAGTAAAGCCACTAAAGGTTAAGCTAAGCCCACCAATTAGCACAAACATTAGTGATGCAAATAGTTTTGCAAGCAAACTTGTTTGGTTGGGATTTTTTAAGCGCATAACTAAAAACAAGCTTACACAAACCACGCAAAGTGCAACCAGCACACAATAAACAAAAATCATAATTACTCCTATAACATAATTATATGAGTAATTTGCGGCGATGTCAAACATATTTTTGCAAAGACTTGCCAAAAGTGTTTGTAAAATTTTCTTTTTATTGTTATAATAGCATTGCACATGGCAAAAGTTGTGCACAAAAGGAGTTTTTTATGAAAAATTACATAGAAATTGCAGACATTTTTGCAAGGCAAATTTTAGATAGCCGCAGCAACCCAACCATAGAGGTAGAAGTTGTAACCACGGCGGGTGCGGTTGGCAGAGCAGCCGTACCTAGCGGGGCTTCCACCGGCAGTTACGAAGCTGTAGAACTGCGTGACGGTAAAAAGGCCTATGGCGGAAAAGGTGTGCTTACTGCCGTAGAAAATGTAAATAATATAATAGCACCAAAACTAATTGGTTTAAATGTGCTAAATCAGCCACTATTAGACGCCACTATGATAGAGCTTGACGGCACTTCAAACAAGGGTAAACTTGGCGCAAATGCCATTTTGGGCGTAAGTCTAGCCTGCGCCAAAGCGGCTGCCGAAAGCCTTGGGTTAAGCCTATACAACTACATTGGCGGCGTAAACAGCAAAGTTTTGCCTGTGCCAATGATGAACATACTAAACGGCGGCAAGCATGCCGACAACAGTGTAAATATTCAAGAGTTTATGATAATGCCAGTTGGCGCTAAAAGCTTTAGAGAGTGCTTGCAAATGTGTTCGGAAGTGTTTGCCAGCCTAAAAAGCGTGCTAAAGGCCGAGGGATACTCTACCACGGTGGGCGACGAAGGCGGCTTTGCACCTAACCTATCTAGCGATGAAGACGCCTTTAAGTTTATAACCAAAGCCATAGAAAAGGCGGGGTACAAGCCAGGCAAGGACTTTATGCTTGCCGTAGACGCCGCCGCCAGCGAAATGAAAGCCGAAGCCGCCAAAATTGGCAAGGACGGCTACTATTTTTGGAAAACCAAAGAGTTCTTTACTGCTAGCCAAATGATAGATTACTGGCAAGAAATGGTAAATAAGTATCCAATAATTTCACTAGAAGATGTGCTTGACGAAGAAGATTGGAAAAACTGGAAGATTTTAACTGAAAAACTTGGCAGCAAAGTTCAACTTGTGGGCGATGACCTTTTTGTAACCAACACAACAAGGCTAGAAAAAGGCATAAATTCTGGCGTTGCCAACAGCATTTTAATTAAACTTAACCAAATTGGCACTCTTACCGAAACTCTGGACGCCATAGAAATGGCTAATCGTGCTGGATATACTGCTGTTGTCAGCCACCGCAGCGGCGAAACCGAAGACACAACCATAGCCGATGTTGCCGTTGCTCTAAACGCTGGGCAAATTAAAACGGGCGCACCAAGCCGCACTGACCGCGTTGCAAAATATAATCAACTTTTACGCATAGAAGAGGAACTTGGCACCGCCGCCAAATATCTTGGCAAAAACGCTTTTTTTAACTTAAAATAAAAATAAAGCAAAAAATAATCCACGGCAATTGAAGTTCTATTTTGTTTGCTGTGGATTTTTTGTTACTAATTAATTAATAATTGGGCTAGTTTTTGCGTATATTTTCTATTACCAAACGATCTAAGTTTACACTTTCTACAAAATCGCGCGGCTTAAAATAAGTACTGCCGTATTGCGCAAAATGCTTTATATGCATGGGCAAAATTACTGGCGTTGGCAAATCTAGTTTGTGGCAAATGTTGCTTATGTGCAAATAAAAAGTATCTTCGGTAAAATTGTCTATGCTTTGGTAGGTATACTGAGTAGCAATTTTATCTTCCTTTATAATCTTTGCCCACATAATAATCATACAAACTTATCTCCGCATAATATGTTAGCATAAAAGACAAATTTTTGGCAACTATTTTTACAGCTCGCAAAATAAAAAACAAAAAACAATTTTTAATTAATTGACAAATTTTAATTAAGCATTTATAATAACTTAGCAATAAAGAAGGAGGCTATAAAATTATGGCAGAATTAGTAATAACATCAGATGGCAAAAAGGACTTGGAAGAAAGACTTAGGTTTTTAAAAGTAGAACGCAGACCAATTGTAGCTGAGCATATTAAAACAGCCCGAGAATATGGCGATTTAAGTGAAAACAGCGAGTACGACGCAGCAAAAAAAGAGCAAAATCAGCTAGAAAGTGAAATTGCTCTAATAGAAGATACACTAAAAAACGCGCGCGTTGTAGATACAAAAAAACTAAACAACAAAACTGTGCAAGTTGGCAATAGTGTCACCCTTTACGACACCGAATTTGACGAAGAAATAAATTATAGAATTGTTGGTAGCATAGAAAGCAACCCAGATAAAGGATATATTTCTAACGAGTCCCCAATAGGACAAGCATTAATTGGCAAAAAGGTGAATGACGAGGTAACAATAACAACTCCTGGTGGCAAACTTGTGCTAAAAGTACTAAAAATTAACTAAATTTTAAAAGCACACTGGTGGGTGTGCTTTTATATTTGTTTATAAATTATATAACTGTTGTTCGCGGGTCGGTGTAATCTTGAACACTGTCAAAAACATCAGTTAAGTTAACGGCTAGCCGTTTAACTATTGCCGGAAAAGTGCTAAAAATTAACTAATTTTAAAAGCATTTAAATCTTCTTACTGCTAGTAATTTTAGTTCTTTTAGCCTTTTCGGGCGCCACAACTTGGGCAAGTTGTATCATCCTTCTGCAAAATTCCACCGCAGTATCTGCACCTTGTTTGCCCGTCAGTTAGCGGTGCCTGAAAAGTTGCAGTTTCGCTTGCTGCCGACCGCTCTATTGGTACATGATTATTTATACCAAATGCAAATATACAGATAGTTATTATACCAAAAATAACAGCTAAAATATAACATGTTGCTTTATAGTCGCCAGGTTTATTACCTAAAGCGTCATCAACCTCGTAAATAATATTATGGTTTTGGACTTTATAATATATTTTGCATGTAGAGCCTTCTGGGTAGTTGTCTACATCTGTCCAACCAACTTGACTTTTTATTTCGGTGTACTGTTTGCCATTAATGGTGTAACTGTAGTAGCCGTAATAAAAAGTTGTATTATATTCTACACTAGTTTCGTATCTAATCACAGTTGCAGTTGTTGTGCGGTAGGTAAATATATTTGCGCAAACTATGCAGACAATGGTTATTGCCAAAAAAATTAGCCCAACAACTAGCGTTGCGGTTTTGTTGCGAACTTTTTTGTACGCCACATTTGACGCGCCGCCGCCATTTTCATCGTTAGATGCGTTATTACTACTTCCACCACCTCTAGAAACGTTAGAAATTATTGCCGCTGGCAAAATCCAGTTCCAAAGCCCACTAGAACGTGGTGCTGGTCTTGGCCCAGGATGTGGCCCGCCAGGCCCATGTGCTGGTCGTGGACCCCCACTTGGCCTAACGCTACCAGTAGACATTCCTCTGCTTCCGCCGCCACCAACTGACCCTCTACCCATAGTTATCTCCTTTTAAAAACACTTTGTATATTTTATGCAATTAATATACATTTATTTTACATAAATAGTGACACGAATTGCAACTATATTAAAGAATTTTATTAAAAAGTTATGGTTAGCTGCTCGTTTTCGTCCGCTGGATAGCCGCCAAACACAATATTAAACATATTGTTTGCAAAATTGTTATTTATGCTTAACTCATCACACAAATTTGCAGAAATTTTTATGGCTTTTTTGCGGCATCTCTTTTAGATTTGTTATATTTTAGTTTTGCATGCTCCACGAGGTCAGCAATAATCCTTTATTTGTTGTGGAAATCTTCTTTACAAACCAACTTTTGATACTCGGCTAGATTATATGCTAATTTAGACGCTTGGTTTTAAAATATTTTTGCAAAATAATGGCAAATTTACATATAAATACGCCAAGAATACTGCTAATTATGTTAAAAATAACATCAAAAAGCTCGGTAACACGATTAATTGGCAATAAAAACTGCAAAATCTCTATTAAAATACTTAAACTTAGGCTAAAAATTATAGTTTTAACTAATCTTTTGGTTTTGCATAGGTAATAAATTATAATCCCAAAGGGTATAAACATAGACAAATTTATAGCCACATTAGAAAAACTTAGTGTAATTATATTCAAGTTTTTTAGGTTGCAAAATTGCCCATAATCTGCATTAAAATAAACTTTTATATTTGGCCAAACAATATCAATCTTACTAAACACGCCTATAAATAGCAAACTCAAATATAAACTTAGGCAAATACCAACCCAAATTTTTGCATTTTTGTTAAACAAAATAGCAAAAAACAGAGTTATTACAAACAAAACGGCAAAAGAGGCAAGTAAATAAAAATTGATTTTCATAATAATAGAATATATAATTTTGACAAAAAGTGTTAATTATTTAACTATGAAAATTAGTAAATCTAAAATTTATAAGCAGCTTTATTTGTGCCAGCTTAAAGATATAGACAAATATTTGTGCCGTTTTATTAGAGGTAAAAAAATCTTAAGCAAACAAAAAAATAAGCCACCGTCCGAATTTGAATATTAAATTTTTGGGGCTTATTAACTATTTTTTTGTTTGATTTTCTATCCAGCGCATTATCACTTGCAAAAGATATTGTTGCTGGCTATCCGAAAGTTCTTTGCCTTTTGGTATACTGTGCCATTTGCTAATACAATTTCGGCAACAAGTGGCGGTGGCGTGCTGCGCAACAAAAACGGGGTGCCCACGCATCGGCGTCTGTTTTCCGTCATTTATAGGCTCGCCAGCCGAAAGCCGTTGGCGTATAAAGTCGGCCGCATGGCTTTTGATAACATTTATACCCTTTTTGGCAATATAATCTAAATCTTCCTCTTTAAGATAAAACCCGCTTCTAAACTTAGACTTACTTAGCGCTTGCAGCACTTGGTCAATCTTGTCCATACTATAGCTCTTTGCGGTCGGCAATGGCCTTAGACAGCGTTACTTCGTCAGCAAATTCTAGTTCGCTACCTATTTGCACGCCTTGGGCAATGCGTGTAACTTTTACCCCTAGGGGTTTGATAATTTTTGCCAAATACATGGCGGTCGCCTCACCCTCAACATCGGGGTTGGTGGCAACAATCACCTCTTTTACATTTTGCGATGACAGCCTTTCTAGTAGTTCCTTTATTCTAATATCGTTTGGGCCGATACCTGCCATAGGGTTAATTACGCCGTGCAAAACATGAAATGTGCCGTCAAAAATGCCAGATTTATCTATCGCCATAACATCTTTTGGTTCTTTTACCACACAAATTACGTCACTTTTGCGTGTTTTACATAATTTACATGGGCTAACATCGGTATAATTGCCGCAAATTTCGCAAAACTTTACTTGTTTTTTGACATTTATTAGTGCATCAGCAAAGTTTTTGGCTGCATCATCGCTGCCTTTAATGATGCTATATGCATATCGTTGCGCCGTCTTTTTGCCCACGCCCGGCAGCTTGCTAAACTCGTTTACAAGCCTTTCGATAGGTTCTATATCGCCAATCATATTACATTAAGCCCCCAAGGTTGCCCATTTTGCTTTGCTTAAACTTGTCGGCGGCGTCAGCAGCCTGACCATAAGCCGCAAGAATAAGGTCTTCTAGCATTTCTACATCGTCTGGGTCGACAACTTGGGCGTCAATTTTTACACTTTTTAACTTGCCGTTGCCGTCTACAACTACACTTACAAGCCCTCCGCTTGCACTGCCAGTATGCTCGCTTGCATCAACTTCTTCCTTTGCTTTAAGAGCATCTTCCTGCATTTTTTGTGCCTGCTTCATAAGTGATTGCATATTGCCCATACCGCCACCAAATCCACCAAATTTTGCCATAAATATTCTCCTTTTTGCGTTTTTATTTAATTTTTAATGTATTTTTTACAATTTTACTTAATTTTTATGCAAATTTACCACTATTTAGTGTTTAATCTGCCGTCTAATTTGTTGTTTAGTTCTTGCAGACTCTTACTTCCAGCAGAAATATCTACAATTTGCCACTTTAAGCCTCGCCCGCTAAAAAACTCGTCTATAACTGGGGTGTATTTTGAAGTAGATAGCATTTCTATGCTAACCTTGTCCCTAATCATCAGTTTTGCAACATCACCCGCCAGTTCTATTCGGCTAATTTGCCGCGCCGCCATTAGCAGGCTCATGTATTTTTGCTCCCGCAAGTAAGATAGCAACTCGCCAAGGATATTAACAGTGGTTGTCCCAGTTTTAGATGCACAGTTTGCGGCTTCCGCCGATGTTCCAAACGGCAAATTATCTTGGATTTTGCCGGCTGGCTGCGCCGCCTGCCTTGGCTGCGGCTGCCCAACATTTGCACTGTTTGTGTTTGCTACATTTGCGTTTGTAGCACTAACGTTCGCCGCGTTTACATTTGCCGCTGCTGTAGCAGGTTTTGTAACTGCTGCCACTTGCGGATTAGGGTTTACCGCCCTAATAACTCCTTGCTGCAACTGCTTTTCGACCGCTTCTAATCGGCTTAGTAAACTTTGCTCTGTTAGCAGCCTAACAAGACAACTTTCCAAAATTATGCGCGGTTGCACACTATACCTTAAATCTGCCTCAACCCCGCCAAGTAGCTGCATGCCTTGCACTATTTTGTTGTAATTTTTTTCAACCGCAAGTTCTTCCATTTTTTTGTAGTCTTGCGGGCTGGCAATAACCATGGTAGTAGCGTTTTGTTTAAGTGTGCAAATTAGCAGCAAATCTCTAAAAAAGTAGATTAAATCCTTAGCCAAAACTTGCGGACTTTTGCCACCAGAAAGTAGCTTGTCTAAAACTTGCAAACTTGCCGCAACATTGCCGTCTAGCAGCACCTGACTTAACTCTATAAGGCTCTCTTTTTCGGTAGCACCCAGCACTTCCACCACATTCTCTCGGGTAAGGTTTTCGCCAGCAAAACTAACGCATCTGTCGGCAATACTAAGGGTATCACGAACGCTGCCCTCGCCGGCTCTGGCAATAAGCGCAGCCGCACTGCTATCGCAACTAATATTTTCCTTTTTAAAAATATCCATAAGCAGATTTGTTAAATCTTCTACGCTAACTAGCTTAAAGTCAAACCGCATGCACCTACTAAGAATGGTTGCCGGCAGCTTGTGCGCCTCGGTGGTTGCCAAAATAAACACAGCGTGCTTAGGCGGTTCTTCCAAGGTTTTTAGCAGGGCGTTAAAGGCACTGGTAGACAGCATATGAACTTCGTCGATTATGTAAACCTTGTACTTGCCGTCCACTGGCGGATACTTAACTTTTTCCCGCAAATCCCTAATTTCGTCTACGCCGTTGTTGCTGGCAGCATCAATTTCTAAGATGTCCATGGTTGGCTTATCTTGGCAGAAATCGCAAGTTCCCTTGCCGCCGCAAGTGCAGTTAATTTCACGCGCAAAAATTTTGGCAGTACTGGTTTTGCCAGTGCCTCGGCTTCCGCAAAATAAATAGGCATGACCAACCTTGTCCATCTTAATTTGATTAGACAGAGTTTGAATTATGTGGTTTTGACCAATAACTTCGGCAAAATTATGTGGTCTATATTTGCGGTAAAGTGCCAAATACATGGGCTAATCTCCTTTTATCTAATTTTTGCAAGTTTGTTTTTTATTCGCTGAATAGTGTTGTCTATGCTTTTAACCGACTTATCTAACTTAGCCGCTATTTGCGACTGCTTTTCGCCTTGCAAATATAAGTCTAGCACACTTATTTCATAATTGCTAAGGTTTTTGCGGCAAATATCAAATTTTTCTTCAATTTCTTCTTGGTCTATAACAATATCTTCAGGGCTGACGGCGTCTAGTGCGTAGATATAGTTTGGCGTATATTCGGACGCACCCCCGCTAGTTTTGCTAATTGGCATATAGCTGTTTAGCGGACTATTGTTCTTTTTATTGGCGTGCTTAATGGCGTCGTAAATTTGGCGCTTGATGCAAAGATTAGCAAAATTTCTAAACTGAGCCGAGGTGTAGTCGCCCTCGCCCTCGTACTTTTGATAAGCCTCAAACAAACCTATCATGCCTTCTTGAAAAAGGTCGTCTTGCCCCCCGCCAACCAGATAATATTTGCGGCAAATTGCCCTAATTATACCCGAATAACTGCGAATAAGGTCTTCTAATTGAGAATTTGTTAAGTCCATTATCTTCTCCTTTGCCTGTCTGCCTCGTACAAAAGAATGCCCGCACTAACGCTAGCGTTTAGCGAATTTACTTTGCCATGCATAGGTATGCTGACAATTTTGTCGCACAGCTTTGCCGTAAGCGGGCTAAGCCCCTTGCCTTCTGCGCCAATAACTATGGCTATGCTGCCAGTTAGGTCTGTTTTGTACATACTTTCGCCGCCCATATCTGCGCCAAAAACCCAAACATTGTTACTTTTTAGCCATTTGATAGTGTCGTTAAGATTGCCCACTTTGCAAACTGGCATGTGCGCCGTTGCGCCTGCCGCCGCCCGCATAACTGTTTCGTTAACTTGGCAGCTGTGCCTACTTGGAATTACCACGGCAGTAGCCCCCACGCACTCGGCAACTCTTATGCAACTGCCCAAATTATGGGGGTCTTCTAGCCCGTCTAGTAGCAATAAAAGCGGGCTTTCTGTGTTTTTAACAATCTGCTGCAAATCAGCGTACTCATATTCGCTAGTTTCGGCTATTATGCCTTGATGTCTGCCCGTTGCAGATAATCTGTCTAATGCCGCCTTGTCTACCCACATAATTTTGGCGTGGCTTGCCTTGGCGTCGCTGGCCATACTTCTTAGCCCAGCATCTGATGTGCCGTCTAAAATGTACAACTTGTCTATGTTTTTGCCGCTAGCAAGCAACTCTTTAACCGGGTTTTTGCCCTCTACTTTCATATCTCCTCCAACGCAAATTCCATAAGGCTTTCTAGTCTTTCGGTCTGCCCGCTTAAATACAGATACCCAACCACGGCTTCTAGCGCCGTTGCATAAATATACTCCTCTACCGAATAATTTTTTGCACGGCTGTGAATATTGCTGTTCCTCGCCCGTCGTGCAATATTTTGTTCTTCTTTGCTTAACAGAGGTTGCCACTTTCTAAAAAGACTGCACTGACTGCCGGCGTTTACAATTTTGCTGCAAAGTTTGGTGAGTTTCCCTTCGCTAAAATCGTGCTGATAAACCAGTTTTTGCCTAACCATAAGGCTAAAAACGGCGTCGCCAACATAGGCAAGCGCAAGCGGACTTATGGCCGCAATTTGTTTATTATCTAAATTGTTTTCCATGCCTAAATTCCTAAACTAATCCTAATTATACCAAATCCGCCGCAATATTGCAACAAAGATTAAAAAAATTTAATAAATAGTTAAAAAGTGTAAGGGTGATATTTTTTATGCAGTAAGAAAATATCGGATTTTTTAGGATTTTCTTCCTTATTGCCTATTGGTGGCATACCAAAATTTAGAAAAAGAAATGGCTGATTAATGACAGTTATTGTAAAAAATAGGCGTGGTCGAACTGTAACGCTGCTTAATCCTATGAAAGATAAAACTTATAATACTATACCATTGACAAGTAGTATTGATAAAAACGAACGAATAAAAACAAATAATAAAAATGTTTTTCCAAGGGTATTTGTTGGTAAAAGGTCGGCACTTGGCAAAGAAAATGAAAATTATGAATTGGTAAAAGAAGATAACAACATTGTAAATAAATTGTTTTTAACTTTACCAAGGGAAAATGTGCCCTATACCACTAATTTGAACAAAAAGAATAAAAAAAGAAAGTGCCTACAAGTGTATGACTTCATGTCGTAGGGGGCTACAAGGTTTTTAACCGAGCCAATCACTTTCTAGTTGTATTATATGTTAAAAAACACATAAAATAGAGTACTTTTTTAAAATTAAAAGGGAAGGTCGGTGTAATCTTGAACACTGTCAAAAACATCAGTTAAGTTAACGGCTAGCCGTTTAACTATTGCCGGAACAGTTGCTATAAAAGATATTTTTGCAGCAGATAGTTGTTCTATGCAAGATAATATTTCGCGCTCTCTTGCACTGCAAATTTTTTTGTTATATCCGGTAGCAGCAGAAAGTACCTGCAAAAAATTATCACAGACAACAGCAACTCTCTGCCCCATATTGCTATAAAATTGTGCCATTTGGCAACAAGATAAAAAGCCGGCAATTAAATCTTGTTCGGTTGCATAACTAAATGGCATGCACAAAACATTTTTGCCGCCGTAGTTACAAACGCTGTTAGACGGGATAAGTATAACAACATCTAAGCTAGCAAGATTACCTAGCAAAACTTGTTTATCTTCTACATTGCCAACAAATACTAAGTTTCGTTTGCCTTGCAAAAGTTCTCTAGAATTAGGCAACTTAACTGGTTTTTCTTGCAAATCCTCGCCAAGTTTTTTTATAATTTCTATTTTGCTGCCAAGGCTAGTATAAAGCACAATATCATTAACTTTTAAGTCTAAATTTTTTACCAACAGATTGCTAACAACCACATCTGACGGAGAATGTATAAATTTATACTTTCTAATGTAATAAATGCCGTTTTCTTCTACTAGCACTCCTTTTTGCGCCCCAGCCTCATAATCTACTTGATATTTTTGCCCAGGGCTTGCAACATATTCTGCCAGCGAATATTGGCTAGGTAAAGTAAAATCTCTATTTATTAAAGTGTCCTTTGTTTTGTTACGTTTGCTTGATTGCCCAAAATTAAACTTTACTCTGCCATAAACAACATCTAACAAAACCGAAATTAAACATTCTTTTGTTTTACTTTCTGGGCTAGCTATACCCAAAAATTTTGCCATTTCTCGCAGTTTTTGCACGCTTAGCGAATGCAAATATTCTTCATTAAACTTATTTATTTTATCCATATCTCAACTCTCTTTATAAAAAACATGCATGTTTAGTATATAATTACATTTTATCAAACAAAATTTAAAAAGTAAACTTAGTTTAATTAATTTTTAAAATTATAGTTTATTATTTGTTATTGGCGTTAAAACTTGCCGCCAAATCCCCATGTAAATCCAGTTGTAGGATCCCCAGACATAACAGTTGCTGCAACAACAATTACAGCCACCCCTACTATTATCAAAAGCCCAAATATCCATTTATTCATACTCAAATTATTGCCTATGAGCAAGTTTTTATACTACTGCACTATAAAAAATATACAAACATACAAAAAGCCTTAGCAATATTTTACGCTAAGGCCATGGTCTTTCAACCAACCAACAAGAACTAAAACTCTACATTAAGCGGATTGTATACAAATATGCGTTGTCCGGCTTCAAAAGTGTTTCCCTCGATTGTGTTTTGCTCAGATATTGCTTCTGGCGATACTCCAAGAGCGCGAGCCACCTCAAATAGGCTTTCGCCACTTTTTGTTACATAAATTGAAATTGCATTACTGTTAATTTCGCGGTCACCGGTTTCGGTAATGCTTGTAACATATTCAAAATAATTATCGCTAATTATAGTTGCCTGTACGCTTAAATCGAAGACAATCTCGGCTTCTTTGCCAGAACGCACTTTTACACTGGTTATTAATGGGCTAGCCACCAAGTTTTGCACACTGCCGCTGTATTGGCACTCTGTTTTAGAGATAAACGGACAATTAATGTTGGCAGCGTTAATAGTTTCAGCTTGGTTGTCTTTATATATTAGATTGCTAGTTAGCACACCCTCTATTACAAGTTGTCCGTTTTCTACAACAGAACGCGCGATGCTAATTTTTGGAGCTGCGGCACAAACAACTTCGTCTACACCAGTTGCCTCTAGTTGTACAACACAAGGAATTGTATCTGAATAATATTTGCTGCCAGCATAAGCCTCGCATTCTACGCACTCGGTAGTAATGTCTATATTTTTTGTCAGGCTAAAGGCGTCGGTTACAACATCAAATTGAGTTTCTGCATATGTTGCAACGGTTGAAGACAATCCAACTGCTACAACAAAATTTGTTTTCTCTCCAATTTCAGCCGTTGCCGTTATGCTGCTTATGTTTACAATAGCAGAAGCCTCACTGCCAGGAAGCGCATGTAAGCTGGCAATTTCTTGTCTAAAATCTGCCCTTTTATTTATAGTATTAGTTCCATTTTCAGTTGAATATAGTATCTTAATATCTACTATACCTTCAACCGTCACTTGGTCTATTCCGGCAACAGCACTTTTTACGGCGGCACTTGCGTCACAAGAAATAATTTCGGCACTAGAAAGAGTTATTTCGGTGTTATCTGCAACAACAAATTTATCTGCGCCACTGGACACTTGCTGCTTGATTGTAATAGGTTTAGTATCTGTTACATAGTGATCTTCTAATGTAGGCAGCACTGCTAAATTTGTACTAATATTGCCGCTTACAATTGCATTATGAAGGACATTAATAACAATCTCGCCAGCCGACTCTTTTTCTACCTGGGTTTCTACTACAGACACCTTGGCTATAAGTTCTTCTCCAGCAGCCTTTAGAGTATTTTGCCAGTCGGCAACGCTAGACAAACTTTCTACTTTGCCACTTTCGGACTGGTATATTACATTTATCTGTGTTTTTCCCAGCATAGAAAAATCGGCATCTACTTTTTCTTGGCTAGTTACATCGGCAGTGCAGCTTATAGATAGAATTTTCTTGAGTGGTTTTTCCAAATCCACAGCAATGCTTGCATTAACTGCAAACTCGCTTGTGGCTAGTACCTTTGTGCTATAAAGATTATTTGGTTGGTTGCTTGTAGCCATAATCCCCTCCTGTTCGTGGTACTATTTTATAACGGCGGGCAGCAGTTTATGACAACAAATTAAATTTTTTGAATACTTTTTTAAATTTTGGCAAAAATTGCTTTAGGAGATTTTTTATGAGAAAGGTAACTGGAGATATTAAAGATGTTATAGAACAAATAACAAAATTAAAGGGCGAAAGTGTAAAAATGCAAATTAATAAAGGTCGTAAAAAAATTGAAAAATACGAAGGTATTATCGAAAGTGTATATCCTTCTATTTTTACAGTACTTGTTTACGATCCCGACGGAGAAAAGCACTACAGCTATAGTCATGCTGAAGTGCTTTGCGGTGATGTCAAAATTAATAAAATAAAAGAATAATCTTTATATAAAATTAAGTAACCAAATTACAAATTTTTTATTTTTCAGTAAGTAATGTTATTAGTTTAGTAGTTGTGTCTACTGGGCTTTTTGCCCCAATTTTTTTGAGTTTTGCTTGCAATTTAGATTTTCCTAGTTCGGTTATGCTGTAAGAAATATGCTTTTGATTGGTTTCGTCTTTATGTTGCTCTATGTACTTTTGCAAGCGCAGCTTGCTGGCTAAAATTGCAAGGTTGCTTTTTGCCATGTTTAAGGTATCGCACAAGTCTTTGGGCGTAGTAATACAAAGCTCGCTAATTGCAAACAAAATTTTGTAACTGTTGCTAAAACTTCCAATTAAGCCGTCTACAAATAACTTTATTTTTGCCAAAATTTTACCTAAATTTTCGTCCATAAAATTCTCCTTTGCCTGCTAGTAATCTACTATTATTGGTGCAATTTTTATATCACTTACAAAATTGCCGCACGGTAAGCATATCGCACGGCAAATTAAAATACTTTACTTGTGCTGCACAAATATTAATAATTTTGAACATAAACTTCAAAATAAGATTGCGGATGCGCGCAGCATGGACACATCTTTGGCGCAACTGGACCAACATATTTGTAACCACAGTTGCGGCAAATCCAAACTGTGTTTTGAGTTGCTTTTTCAAACACTTTGCCTTCTACCATGTTTTTGTGCAAATCTTTGTAGCGTTGCTCGTGCTCTTTTTCTACTTTTGCAACCATTCTAAACTTAGCAGCTAGTGTTTTAAAACCCTCGGCTTCGGCATCTTTGGCAAACCTTTCGTACATGTCTGTCCACTCGTAGTTTTCGCCAGCTGCGGCTGCAACAAGATTTTCCTTGGTGTCGCCAATTCCGCCAAGCTCTTTAAACCACATTTCGGCGTGCTCCTTTTCGTTGGCTGCTGTTTCTGCAAAAATGGCAGAAATTTGCTCGTAGCCTTCTTTTTTGGCTACACTTGCAAAAAATGTATATTTGTTTCTAGCTTCGCTTTCGCCAGAAAATGCACTTTTTAAATTTTGTTCAGTTTTTGTACCTTTTAATGATTTTTCCATATTGTTTTTCTCCTTTAAAATTTATCAACTGAATTATAGCAAACGGCTTTTGCTTTGGCAATCATTTTAACAATTTTGCTAAAAATTTTTACAAAATGTTTGTGTAATTTGTTGTATTTGACAACTTAAATTTATAAATTTATATCCTTAATCCCTTAGGGAGAAGATTTTTTAGGGCGCTGCCTGTAATTTTTACCCCGCCCAATGGATGATTTTGCACGCAAAATGTGCCATGAGTAGCGCCCTTTGGCAAGCTAAGATTGCAGGTTAACTGCTCGCCGTGTAAATAGGCGGCAACCTCTGGGCTATTTAGTTGCTGGTAATTAATTTTGTATTTTGCAAACTCGCCAAAAGCCATAAACATATTGTGATGTGGCACAAATCTATCTTTTTGCGGGCTACCCACCGCAACTCCGGCGCTAAAAATATGCACTTTTTTAAGTTTTTGAAGCATATTTTGCAGATTTTTGCTTATTATATACAGATAATCCCCTATTTTTACCATATTTGGTGCAAAATTAAGGTTAAAGTTGTTTAAAATCCAATTATTTGCAGCTAAAAGTTCTTGTTTGCCCGGCAAAAATGCTTTTGGATTGCCCACTACATTTTCTATTATTTGCCCATTTGGCTTTTGCATAACGCACACAAACTGACCCTCGCCTAACGCCAAATGTGGATAAAATCTGCGGCATTCCTTAGCGCTAAAAAAAGTAGTGGCGTCTAGTACTGGCTTTGGCGGCATTATTAGGCTGTAATTATGCTCTTTTGCAAATGCAAGTGCCACATCTTCGTCCTCGGCGGGGGCAAAAGTGCAGGTGCTGTAAATTAGCTTGCCCCCAGGCTTTAACATGGCGTCTGCGTGGCATAAAATTTCGGCTTGGCGTGCGCTGTTGGCTGCAATTCGGCTTTCCTTCCATTCGGTAATGGTTTCGGGGTTTTTGCGGAACATGCCCTCTCCGCCGCAAGGCGCGTCTACAAAAATATAATCAAAAGTTGTGGGTAGTTGCTCAGCAAGGCCGCTTGGGCTTGAGCAAGTGCAGATTACATTTTTGTAGCCCATGCGCTCTATGTTGCTTGCAAGCACCGATGCCCGTTTTGGTTCAATTTCGTTAGAAACTATCACGCCACAGCCGGCTAAAATTTCGGCAATTTGCCCAGATTTGCCACCGGGTGCGGCGCACAAATCTAGCACACAGAGTTCTTTATTTGGCTCGTCCTTTAGCCCGCTTGCGCTAACAGGCATCATGCTGGACGGCTCTTGCACATAAACTAGCCCTGCCATATGGTAGGGATGCTTACCAATCTTGCTGCTAGCGGCATAATAGCCGCTGCTTGTAAATGGAATTTTGCCTTGCAAATTAAGTTCTCTGCATATGTTTTCGGTTTCGGCGGCAGATACTTTTAGCGGGTTTATTCGCACTCCAACCACTGGCGGCTGCTGCATGGCGACAAGATAATCTGAAAATTTATCGCCAAGCAGCTGCTGCATATTGTCTAAAAATTGCTGTGGTAAGTTCATTTTTGCTCCTTTTGCATGCTAATTTTAGCATGTTTTAGCATGCATCGCCACTATTTTTATGTAAAATATCTAAATTTTGGCAAACAATTTTTGCCAAACTATTTACATTTTGGGCTTTATTATTGTATAATGCCTAGGTTAATTAACTTTTGGGGGAAATATGACAAACGAAAATATTAGAAATGTGGCAATAATCGCCCATGTAGACCACGGAAAGACAAGCCTAGTAAACGAGCTATTAAAGCAAGGTGGAGTTTTTAGAGAAAATCAGGAAATTCCTAACAGAGTAATGGATTCTAACGCGCTAGAGCGTGAGCGTGGCATTACAATTTTGAGCAAAAATGCAGCAATTATATATAACGGCGTAAAAATAAACATTGTAGACACCCCGGGCCATGCCGATTTTGGCGGCGAAGTTGAGCGTGTACTTAAAATGGTAGACGGTGTTTTGCTTGTTGTTGACGCTTTTGAGGGTACCATGCCTCAAACTAGGTTTGTGCTGCAAAAAGCGCTGGAACTTAATCACAAGGTCGTTGTTGTTATAAACAAAATTGACCGCCCGGACGCCAGAATAAGCGAAGTTGTGGACGAAGTTTTGGAGCTGCTTATGGACCTTGGTGCTTCTGACGACCAGTTAGACAGCCCTATAATTTACGCAAGTGCGCGTCAAGGCATTTCTAGCCTTAACCCAGATGTTCCCGGCACCGACATGAAACCACTTCTCGACACCATTATAGAACATATTCCGGCGCCTACTGGCGACCCTTCTGCCCCATTTAAAATGCTTGTTTCTAGCTGCGAACAGAACGACTATTTGGGCAAGCTGGCTGTTGGCAAAGTTACTGCCGGCACTTGCAAAATTAACGAAACTTTAGCCCTTGTAAACTATCACGATAGCACCAAGAAAAAAGAATTTAAGGTTACAAATATTTTTGTATTTCAGGGCAACAAGCGCGTGCCCGCTGTCGAGGTAACTACTGGCGACATTATTTGTATTAGCGGCACAGACGATGTAACTATTGGCGATACAGTTACTAGCCGCGAAGAACTTTCGGCTATTCCATTTGTAAAAATTAGCGAGCCAAGTGTAGAAATGGAGTTTAGCGTAAACAATAGTCCATTTGCCGGCACTGAGGGCAAGTTCTGCACAAGCCGTCATTTGCGTGACAGGCTGCTAAAAGAGGCAGTTAAGGACTTGTCGCTTAGAGTTTACGAAACAAATAGCGCCGACACCTTTCGTGTGCTTGGCCGTGGTGAAATGCATATCTCTATTTTGGTGGAAAACATGCGCCGTGACGGATACGAATTTCAGGTTAGCATGCCAAAAGTTATCTACAAAGAGATTGACGGCGTTAAGTGCGAGCCAATAGACGAGCTTATTATAGACGTTCCCGAAACTTGCGTTGGCACAATAATTTCTGCCATGGGTGAGCGCAAGGGCGACCTTATTAGCATGGGTAATCGCGGCAGCCGCACCAGACTAGAATTTCATATCCCTAGTCGTGGACTATTTGGTTACAAAAACCAGTTTTTAACAGACACCCGTGGCGAAGGCGTAATGAACAGCATCTTTTTTGACTACGAGCCTTTTAAGGGTAACATAAACACTCGCAATTTTGGGGCGCTAGTTGCCTACGAAACAGGCGAAGCCGTGCAGTACGGGCTGTTTAACAGCCAAGAACGCGGCAAACTGCTAATTACTCCGGGGACAAAAGTTTATGGCGGCATGGTTGTTGGCATTTGCCCTAAAGCCGAAGACATTGTTGTAAATGTCTGCAAACGCAAGCAACTAACAAATATGCGCGCAAGCGGCACCGACGAAGCCCTTAGGCTAGAGCCCGTTAAACCGCTTACCCTAGAAGAAAGTCTAGAATTTTTGGCCGATGACGAGCTGTTAGAAGTTACTCCTCAAAGTCTGCGCATTCGCAAAAAGATTCTAGACCACACCCTGCGCGGCCGCGAACAATTTAAAAAGAAAAACGGATAAAAAGTTATAAAAAACTCGCCTTTACGGTGAGTTTTTTATTCAAAATTGCTGCCCCAATTATAGCAGCACTTTAAGTTTACAGATGTTTTTAGTTTACGATGTTTAAATAGGTTGGAGGGGTATACATGGCAGTCCTCTAACACAAAGTTTGCTGCGGGTGTTTTTTAATATTTGCTATAATAGTAGGCAATTAATTTGGGACGATTGTCAAACTTATATTGCTTATTGCTGTGCCCTTGTTACTAGCGAAAAGTTTTTTAAAAGGCGTTTACAAGGCTGCCGATGCAAATAATATTTTAAACAAGATTGTCATAATTTTGTTTGCCAAAGTGGTTTTGTCCCTTCTTGCACATTTTAAAATTATTATATCTTTTTGCATACTTTATACTTTTGGTTAAACTTCTCTGGTGCCAATAATTTCTAGTGCATCGCCATCTAGCCCGCACATTGGGCAGACTGCAGGTTCGCCCTCTGGCAGCTCAAACTCAGCGCCGCAAACTAGGCAATGGTATTTTATCATCTTAACCTTTTGGACGGCTATGTTTTGCTGCCCAAGATCGGCACTTCTGCTGTAATAAATGGTGTGCAGCAGTTTGTGAGCAAGTTCGCTGTTGGTGCTGCCCAAATAATCCTTGTAAAGGGCAATTATTTGCGGATTTTTGTGTGATGCACGCACGCTAAGGCTGTTATCTAGCCTATATAACGAGGCTATTCGCGCCTTTTGCGCCTCTACATCTTCGGCAAAATGCTTTGGCTGCCCGCCGCCACCAATGCAGCCACCTGGACATGTCATAATTTCTACAAAGTGATACTGCTCTCCCGCCGCAATTTTATCTAGCAAAATTCTGGTGTTTGCAAGCCCGTAGACTACAGCAACTTTAATTTTTGTGCCGCTTATATCTATTTCGGCTTGACGGATACCATCTAATCCGCGCACCGGCTGCAAGTTTAGAGTAAGCTCGGTAGGCTCTTTGCCAGTTAGGTAGCTATATGCCGTGCGAACAGCCGCCTCCATAACGCCACCAGTGTTGCCAAAAATGGCCGCCGCACCACTGGCTTCGCCCATAAAGTCGTCAAAATTGGCGTCTTCTAGCTTATTTAGGTTTATGCCAAGTTCCTTTGCCCATTTGGCAAGTTCGGTTGTAGTTATGCAGTAGTCCATATCTCGCATGCCGCTAACGCCGTTTACCTTGCCCGAGATGTTCATCTCTTCTCTACGGATTTCAAATTTTTTGGCCACACAAGGGGTAAGTGCCACATTTACAATATCTTTTGGGTCTATGCCCATTTTTTGCGCAAAATAGGTTTTAACTATTGGACCTTGCATGCCGATAGGGCTTTTGCAAGTGGAAATATTGTCCAAAATGTTAGGATAAAATGTTTCGGCAAACTTAATCCATGCTGGACAACAACTGGTAAACTGCGGCAAAGGCTTATCCCCCTTGGTTATGCGACTAATTAGCTCGCTGGCCTCTTCGCAGATGGTTAAATCGGCTGCAAAATTTGTGTCTAGCACATAACTAAATCCCAATTTTTTTAGCAGCGCCACCATTTTCCCTTGCACCAAACTGCCAAACGGCATGCCAAACTCTTCGCCCAAAGCCACCCTAACCGATGGCGACGTGTTTACTATAACAATTTTTTTGTTATTTATTGCAGACTGCACCTGCTTGTATTCTTCGGCAACAACAAGGCTATCTGTTGGGCAAACTTTTATACACTGACCGCAATTTACGCAGACGGCATTGCCGCAGGTTTTTTCCAGACTGTAATTGTTGTTTACGCTTACGTAGTCGTTACAAATTTTAGCGCATGCGCCGCACTTTACGCATTTTTCTTCTATCCTTTGCACGCTAGGATTGCCCTTGTTTATTGCCACCCTAATGCCTTGGCTTAAATGTTTTTCCATAAAAATTTCTCCTCTGTAATAAGTTGTTATAATATTTTAACCCTATGTTATTTTGTCGCTGCCCTAGAGTTTTCCACACTTTTGTTAGACACTTGTTGTCTAGCAAAAAAACGCAATCACGGCAATAAGCACTGTTAAACTAATTATTAGCCAGCCCAAAATTTGGCAATTGAAAACAGTAACTCTATTAAAGTTATCACAATAACCACTAATTTGAAAAGAATTTTAAGAAATTTTGTTTAGATTTTTGTAACAATTATTTTTTGTTTATAAAACTCAAAATTTTTTGCCCTAAATTATTGCGATTTTATTTCTTCTGTGCTAAAATTGCTTTTGTATTATATAACAACTATATGCTCTATTAGCTTGGGTTAAAAAACTAAACCTTACGCTCACAAGCAACCTCCTATTCTTTATGCCAAGTATTTTTCCTCGGGTAGGAACTAAACTTAATAAAAAATATGCTCCATTAGCTTGGGCAGGACAATCGTGCCCCAACTAAGACTTAATCAAATTTAATTGTTCAAGTGTGTTTGCTTGGGCAGGACAATCGTGCCCCAACTAAGACCCATAGGTTAGGATAGGTTTGACAACTCAACAAAAAATATGCTCCATTAGCTCTTGTCTTCGCTGCTTGATTCGACACTAGCTGTTTTACAACTAAATAAAAATATGCTCCATTAGCTCAATTGGATAGAGTGCCCGGCTTCGAACCGGTAGGTTGGGGGTTCGAGTCCCTCATGGAGCACCATTAAATCCCTTATTTTTATGGCATTTCAGCGATTTTTTCAGTCGCTGATTTTTATTTTATGAAGACAAAAAAATAACCCCTAATTGTGACAAATATTCACAATT
>CAYTHL010000014.1:0-28950 GCA_964437615.1 uncultured Lachnospiraceae bacterium
GGATTTAAATAATTTTACTAAAATCCATAAATCGAACTCTTTTAAAAAGGTTCGATTTTTGCTTTTGCTAGTTTCTAGTTTGCAAAATGCTTGCAACTGCCAAGTTCTATTTTCTATTTGTGCGAACGATTAGATAATTTTGTAACAATATAATATTTTTATATTGTTTTTTCTCGTCATTATGTTTAGTGGCAAGGCAAGTGGGGCATAATTGGGCAAGGGAGAAGATGTTATGAATCCATTAAACACCGCCACAAAAGATATTAACAGTTATTTTATGAGTTTTGGGCAAATGTACCCAAAGCCTTACAACAAAAAGACGGCTAGTCCGTACACCAAGACGCGCGTTATTTTAATGAACGGCACCGAGTACGAAAGCGTTTGGTTTTTGCATCAGTACGCCAGACATTGCAATAACGACGAGATTAAGCAAGCCATAGCAATGGTAAGAAAGCAAGAGCAGCAGCAACAAAAGCTGATAGCTTGTCTTAAACCCCTTAACGAGAGTATTTTGGAAACGACCATTTCTTATGAGCAACTTGCCATAGACCTTACCGCTACTTTGGCGCAGAACGACACCGACAAAAACAATATTGAGGCGCTTAATTTTGCGCTGCTAGAAGATTTTGACCACTTGTACAGATTTAGTAATCTTATGATGTTGGATGTCAAAAACGCCAATCCAGATTTTTTAGTTGGCAAACTAACCGAAATTATGCCTGGCAGACCTACCATTGCCCACCACCGGTATCCAAAGGACGATGTTAAGCGTGCCATGAATGCCGCAAAAAGCGATTTGTACAGCAAACTTGTTGCCAACATAATCACGGCTGCCGAGCAGCAAACTATGAACTATTACATGAACATTTCACAGTGGTACAAAAACGACTTAGGCCGTAAACTTTATGCCGAAATTGGCATGGTAGAGGAGCAGCATGTAACGCAGTACGAAAGCCTTAAAGACCCAACATGCAGTTGGTTAGAACAATGGGTTTTGCACGAATACACTGAGGCCTATTTGTATTACAGCGCCATGCAAGAAGAAGTTGACGAAAACATTAAAAAGATTTGGACGAACTTTTACGAAATGGAGTGCGCGCATCTTAAACTTGCGTGCGAATTATTAAAAAAATACGAAAAGAAATCTTACACTAGCGTGTTTGGAGATGGCGAATTTCCTACACTGCTTAAACATGGCACAAATAAGGAATACGTTAGGGACGTTATAGACCGCACCATAATGTTGACCGCAAACCGGCAGAGCTATATAGATGTTATGAAGCTTAAAGAGAACGCAGATTTCTTTAACTATCAAAATCAAGTAATAGACTCCGAAAATATGCTGCCAAGCCATATGGTTATTGCCGAAACTATCAAAAGGTTGGGGCAAGATTATCGTTATCAAGATGCACCGCACCCAATTAATCAACTGCAAAATCGAAAAAAAGATAATACAAAAATTGCCCGCACCAAGCAGCTAACTTAACAATTTTTAACGCAAAATTTGCAAAAAATTAGCGCAAAATATTTTTATAAATTGCATATAAATGCTAAATTATTTTTGGCTATGTGGCAGCCTTAGAAAAAACACAAAAAAGTTGCCTAAGCAGCAGGCTGTTTAGCTTTGATAAATTTTGTAAAAAATTAGCGCAAAAATTTTTTAGCACATGTGGTTAGTTTTATAAAAATAACGCAAAAAATAATACAAAATTAAAACAAAATAAGTTTAAAAACCATGTTTTTGCATGGTTTTTTGCGTTTTTACAATAATTTTTTGCGTTTATTTTTGCAAATTTTAATAACTGACCAACCAAATTACCAACTTATCAACAAAATTACTAACAAAATTGTTAAAAACTGCAACAAAACAATTGTTTTTATAAATTTAACTCATATTTTTTGCGATTTTACCCAAAAAAATTTATCTCTAAATTTTTTTAACCGTCTAAAAACTATTGCAAACTTTTAGCATATATGATATAATAAATTTATCTAGGAGTAGGTATGAACAGATTTGTTTATCTAGACAACAATGCAACCACAAAGGTAGATGGAGAGGTCTTAACGGCTATGCTACCTTTTTTGGAGCAAAATTACGGTAATGCAAGTAGTTTATATGCCTTTGGTAAAGATGTCAAAAAAGAAATAGAAAAGGCCAGAAAAAACGTAGCCAAATTATTAGGTGCCAACTCTAAGGAAATTATATTTACTAGTGGTGCTAGCGAAAGTAATGTTACAGCAATTATGTCGGCAGTAAAGACTAATCCTAACAAGCGGCACATAATCACTACAAGTGTTGAGCATGCGTCGATAATGGAAACTATGCGTCATTTAGAATCTTGCGGGTACAATATTACTTATTTGCCGGTAGATGCAAGCGGTAAAATAAGTTTGCAACAACTAGAATCAGAAATAACAGGCCAAACTTTATTAATATGTGTTATGGCGGCGAATAACGAAATAGGAAATATATATCCTATAAAAGAAATTGGCGAAATTGCAAGAAAACACAACTGCTTATTCCATTGTGATGCTGTGCAAGCGGTAGGTAAAATACCTATAAATGTGGAGCTGATGAATATTGATACTTTGTCTTTATCTGGGCATAAAATACATGCACCAAAGGGCATAGGTGTACTTTATAAAAAAGATAGCATAAATTTTGAGCCGCTAATTTACGGGCATCAAGAGAGAGAACGCCGTGGCGGCACAGAAAATGTTGCTGGAATTGTTGCGTTGGGCAAAGCTGCAGAATTAATTTTGGAAGATGATTTTAAATCTGTAAACCAAATAGAAAGTTTAAGAAATCTGCTAGAGAAAAATATTAGTTCTAAAATTAATGGCTTTACCGTTTACGGAGATACTCAAAATAGGCTTGCAAACACTAGTAGCATCGGCTTTGAGGGTGTTAACGCCCAAGAATTGATGTTTTTGCTAGAAAGGGACGGCTTTTTGGTGTCTACTGGGTCGGCGTGCAATTCTAGTTCGCCCGAGCCTTCTCATGTTTTAGTTGCTTGCGGGGCAGACATAACAAATTACAGCCCAATTAGGGTAAGTTTGTCTAAGTATACAACAAGGCAAGAAATAGAAGATTTTACTGAAAGTTTGGCAAAAAATATAAACAAATTAAGGAAAAATTAATTATGAAAACAAGGACAATTTATGTAGGTTCAGGAGAAGAAAATTGCCCGGCAGACGCTTTAATGGCGGATTTTAGAAGAACGCTTAGTGCCTCATCTTACGCAAAAAGTATAGAGTTTTCTCCATCGTGTATCGACTTTTTTAGAAATATGGCAGACATTGTAGATGAAACTGTCGACAACATTAGGTTAAGATGGTATGAAATTCCAGAGGAAAAGTTACCTCCGCTTGAGGTTAAAATTAGATGCAAAGATGGCAAATATAGGCTTATGTACCTAACTGAATTTGGAGATGAGCCAACTGTTATAAAAGGCAATGCTGGTAAGGGAAGAAATAAAGGCGTGGCAGAAAGGTTAGTTATAATAAAAAGATCTCCCGAACAGGAAAATGTGTCGCAAGCAAATCCGTCAGCTAAGGAGGACGAATAAATGGCTGTTTTAGTTAATTTTAAAATTTGTGACAACGACAAGGCATGTAGTGGCATGGCGGCATGTCCTATGGGTGTTTTTAGTTGGGACGATAAAAATCATACATTAGTTATTGACAACACAAAATGTGTTAGCTGTGGTTTATGTGAAAAAGCGTGCATGGTTTCGGCGATAAAAGTTGCCAAAACTGCCGAAGATTACAAACGAATAAAGGACGAATTTGATAAAGACCCAAGAACTATTAACGACTTATTAGTAGAAAGGTATGGCGGCAAACCAATAGATGATGCTATGGTGGGAAGCGAAGGGGAGATAACTACAAAACTGGACGGCTCGTTAAGGCCTTTAATTGTAGAATTGTTTAACGAAGATTCTATAATGTGTCTGTTAAAAAGCATACCAATAAAAAAGATTGCTGATGCATTTGATAAAAATACTCGATTTAGAAAAATAGAAGTAACTTCGGGCGAATTGCAAAAATTGTATAATTTAAAAAATTTGCCAGCACTGCTATTTTTTAAAAATGGCAAACTTGTTGGCGTCATAGATGGTTATGTGTGCGATGATGACGAAGACGAGCTTTTGGAAAAAGTAAAATCTTTTGCAAATTAGCGGTACAGCACAATACATAACACAAGGCGAGATTGTGGAATTATGCAATAAACTGTTTAATAGCAAAACCGCAACGCCCAAAGGTGCAATTTTAATTAGCGTGAAAAAAGTGGAATGATTATCGTAAAATTATATGGGGTAAAGTTAATGGACGAAATCTGTGTTGGTAAGATTGAAACGCCGAGATTGATATTAAGAAGATATACTATGGAAGACTTGCAAGATTATGTGGAGTATAGAAGTGATCAGCGGCTCCACACTTTTTTGCCAACAAAAGTTAGAGAAGATAAGTCTGGCTATAAAGGTACATTGCAAAATATAATTAACAATTATGATAAAAAAGAGGGCCCATCTAGAACTTGGGCGATAGAACTAAGGAAAAAATCTAAAATTGTCGGCAGTATTTCGATAGAGGATTATAGCCAGCAGCACAAGTGTTTGGAAATAGGCTGGGCAGTAAGCCCACAATATTGGGGTAAGGGGGATTGCCACCGAGGCCGCAATTGCACTAATAAATTTTTTATTTACAAACTACGATATTCACAGAATAGAGGCTTTTATTTGGCAAGGAAATTCAGCAAGCATGCAACTTGCTAAAAAATTAGGCTTTGTTTTGGAAGGTGTAAACAAAGAGGCAAAACTAAAAGACGGCAAATTTTTAGATGTCTACAACTTTGGCTTATTGTATCCTATGTGGCAAAAGCAAGATATATATAAAAGGTAGTTTTAGGCTACCTTTTAATTTTTGCTTATAATATATTTGGTAGTTTACAATTGCTAAAGCGCCTTGGTTTAATGCGATGATACAGATGTTAAAATTGTAAACATAAACAAAAGTGTATATCATGGTTTAGGTATTGCCCATGGTAAGGGTCAATAATCATATATCAAGCGGCACGCTTTTTACTACTCTTGTTTGCAGGCCGATATTAGGGCGACAAAGAGTGGGTGAGGTCTGTTTGGTCGGCTTTTAAACTCTGGGTGGAACTGGCTAGCTACAAAAAATTTATGCTGCGGCAACTCAATAATCTCCACAAGATTTCTGTCTGGATTAATGCCAGCAAATTTTAGCCCCGCAGCCTCAAACTGTTTGCGAAACTTGTTGTTAAACTCGTAGCGGTGGCGGTGGCGTTCGGTAATATTTTCTACGCCATAGGCTTGGTAAGCTTTGGAACTTTTATCCAGCCTGCAAGGGTAAGCGCCAAGGCGCATTGTGCCGCCTTTGTCTGTAACATTCTTTTGGTCTTCCATAATGTCTATTACATTGTGTGGTGTAGATTTGTCAAACTCGGTAGAAGTGGCGTCTTTCCAACCTAAAACATTTTGCGCAAACTCTATGACGGCAATTTGCATGCCCAAGCACAGCCCAAGATAAGGAACATTGTTTTCCCTTGCGTACTGGGCAGCCATAATCTTGCCCTTAATGCCGCGGTTTCCAAACCCGCCCGGCACAACAATGCCGTCTAAGCCGGCAAGCATGGCAGCAGCTCCTTGCTCCTCTACATCTACCGCATTAACCAGACAGACATTTACATTTACATTGTTAGCCACGCCTGCATGTTTTAGGCTTTCTGTTACCGAAATATATGCATCTGGCACGGCGGTGTATTTGCCAACAATACCAACATTTAGCTGTTGTTTTTTGGGCTTTGTGATGTTTGCAACCATTTTCTTCCATTCGGCCATATTTGCAGGTTTGGCTTTAAGTTTTAGTTGCTTTATTACAATTTTGTCTAAACCTTCTTTTTGCAGCATTAGCGGAACGGCGTACAAGCAATTGGCATCGCCGTTATGTACAACATAATTTGCGCCACGCAGATTGCAAAACATTGCAAGTTTTTCTTTCATTTCGGCGGTAAGTTCTATGCCACTGTTGGTGCGGCACACCAAAATGTCTGGCTGAATGCCTATGTGGGTAAGCTCTTTTACGCTGTTTTGCGCCGGCTTGGTTTTAACTTCTTTTGCGGCCTCTAAGTAGGGTAGCAGTGCAACATGCAAAAACAAAAGATTGCTTTCGCCAAGCTCCATGCGCAGTTGCCTTACGGCTTCTAAAAAGGCAAGGCCTTCTATATCTCCAACAGTGCCGCCGATTTCTACAATAACCACATCTGTTTCGGAGTTATTCATGCTTAAAATTCGCTCTTTTATCTCGCCAGTTACATGCGGAATTACTTGGATTGTCTTGCCAAGATAGACGCCTTCACGCTCTTTTGCTATTATGCTGCTGTAAACTTTGCCGCTAGTAAAATTACATTTTTGAGTGCAGTTGATGTCCAAAAATCTTTCGTAATGGCCAATGTCTAAGTCGGTTTCTGCGCCGTCCTCGGTGACAAAAACTTCACCATGCTGATAAGGGCTCATTGTGCCGGGGTCGACATTCAAATATGGGTCTAATTTTTGCACCATAACTCTTAGCCCTCTATTTATTAGCAGCCTGCCCAAGCTTGCCGCTGTTATCCCTTTGCCCAAACTTGATGCAACTCCGCCAGTGACTATTATGTATTTGCTCATTTATTCGCCCTCCAAACCATATAACAAAATAATATAATATTGGCAGCCCAATTTTCAAGCAATTTTACGACAATTTTTGATAAATTTTTTAAAGCAAATTGTAAAATGTTTTTTTACTAATATATTGACTAAATGGGCGTTTTTTGGTAAAATATAATTGTAATAAAAGGAGAAAATATTATGTCAGAACTAAGTAAAAAAGAAAGATATATAAAAATATCTAACGGCAGCACTACAATGATTATAGACAGAAAGGGTGCTCAGCCAGTGTCGGTAGAGATGGCGGGCTTGCCAATTTTTTATACTGGAGCATTAGAAGCCGAGTACGGCACCGATGCGCACGGAAATGCAAAACCTGCGCCAACATGGTCGGCAACGGCTAAAAATTTGTTTCCTAATCCCGGACCAATAGGCACATACAACGAAAAGTATGGCAAAACAATCATAGACCCAGAAACGGGCAAGGAGAAAGAGCATCAGCTTAAAAGCGAGGGCAAATTTGTAGAATATGGGCATAATGGTGGCTTATATAAAGATAAGCAGCACGGATTTGCACAGGACGAAATTTTTACCGTAACTGGCAAAAACAAAAGTGACTGCGTGCTAACAATATCTTCTCAGCTTAAAGACTACTATGATAAATATCCATACAAATTTGGATATAGCGTTGTTTACGATATTCCACAGCCTGGCAAAATTAAGTACGAAAGCCATGTTATAAACATGGATAACAAGCCAATAGTTGCAGGGCAGGGCTGGCACCCAGGATTTTTGCTACATGGCAAACCTCAAAACTATCTTGTTGTTATAGAAAATTTACAAAAGATAGACGATTCTTGCGAACTAGAAGAAGGGCAAGTTATTTCTATTTGGGACAAAGCTATTAGTCTGGACGAAAACGGTAAAAAAAGAAAGGCTGCCACTTATACTGGTATAAAGAGTGCCGATGTAAGGCTAGTATATTTTAACCCAGAAACTCAATCTTTTATAGATTATTTAACCATGCACACTAACCAGCCAAACTTGCTGCTATGGTCTGCACCGGCAACAGAAAAGGGGCAAGATAACTTTATCTCAATAGAGCCATGGAACACATCGCCAAGAATTTTAAGCCAGCTAACCACACAGGATAAAACGCCAGAACTTGCACAAAAGGGCGCAAGAATCGTTGATTCTGCATTACGAGCAGATGAAAAAGATGATTTTTTAGATGAACTTGAAGTACTTAATGGTGGTAAAAAGTTTACCGATGAGGAACGGCGCCACATTAGAGAAGTTATTGAACTTGAAGACGATAAACTAGAAACCACTATTACTGTAAATCCAGAGTATGTAAAATACATGCTTAACGCAAAAGAATTAGGCAGTGCCGCAGAAAGATAATAAACACAAAAGTTTAAAAACTAAAACGGGCTGGTGTAAATTATGATTCACAGTTTAGCGGGCGGCAAAATTTCGCCACTACAAGTAAACGATTTTGCCAAAGTAAAAATAGATAGCGGTGCATTTGCTGGCGGCATATATTGGTATATATGCACGGGCATGCAGCTTTCTGCGGGGGACAAGGTGCTTGTTCCGCTTGGCAGAGAAAATTCACTTATTTCTGCCACTGTGCAGAGAGTTGATACAAATATTTTTGGCGACCGTGCGCCCGTGCCGCTTGGTAGAGCAAAAAGAGTTGCAAAAAAGATATAAAATCAAGAAAATGGTAAAAAATAAAATAGGGGGATAGGGTATGGCAGTAACCAAACAAGAGATTGAGCGCAAATTTTTGGTCAAATATCTTCCGGCGCAAATTAAGTTTTGCCCAAAGGTAGAAATTGTGCAAGGCTATCTGCAACGCGGCCAAAACGAAATTAGGGTAAGAAGCGTAGACGGCGATAAATTCTACATAACCCAAAAGTCCGGGTACGGGCTAAAACGGCAAGAAACCGAAGAAGAATTAACGGCTGAAGAATTTAATAGCATGCTTAAATATTGTTTTGGGCGGGTTATAACCAAATCTCGCACAAAAATTCGGCTAAAAAATGGGCTGGTTGCCGAGCTGGATATATACAGCGGCAAGCTTGACGGCTTGCAGGTTGTAGAAGTTGAGTTTACAAGTGCTATGCAAGCCATGAATTTTGTGGCTCCGTGCTGGTTTGGTGTAGATGTTACCCACAACCCCGCATACAAAAACGCCAATCTTGCCGAGGCAAAATGCCCGCCAGCACTAGGAGATATTTAGCATTTTATATTAATTTGCCGCAAATAAAGCTGCATAAGAGCGAACATTACCGTTTTTAAGTAAATTGCGTTTAATAAGGCTTTTATTAAAATCTAGCAATATTTTGTTGACAAAAGATATTTTATATGTTAACATGATAACCGCTTGGAGATAATTAATGAAAAATTTAATCATTAGCATAATAATTTAGTTTTTGTGCATAGGCTATAAGCCAAATGCACAGCAAGTTATTATGCTATGCGATTAATCAGATTTTATAAGTCGGGTAGCATAAAGCATCCGGCTTTTATTTTAGGAGGAAATATGAAAGATTACTTAGAGCGCAATCCTAATTTACCAGAAATGCAGCAAGAAGTTTTGGATTTTTGGGAAAAAGAACATATTTTTGAAAAGTCTTTGCAAAAGCAAGGCGACAAAACCAAAGTGTTTTACGATGGCCCGCCTTTTCCTACCGGAAAGCCGCACCATGGCACAGTTTTGGTTAGTTTTATCAAAGATATGATTAGCAGATTTTGGACTATGCAAGGTTACAGCGTTCCACGCCAATGGGGCTGGGATTGTCATGGCTTACCTATCGAAGTACAGGCCGAAGCGGCGCTTGGTATAGAAAATAAAAGCGAGATAGAAACCAAAGTTGGTGTTGGCAAATTTAACGACAAGTGTCGCGAAATTGTATCTCAAAACGACGCCAGCTGGCGAGAGTATGTAAAGCAAATGGCAAGATGGGTAGACTATGACAATGCCTACAAAACCATGGACATAAACTTTATGGAAAGCGTTATTTGGGCGTTTAAAGAGCTATACAACAAGGGCTATATTTACAAAGATTATCGAGTAACGCCATATTGTGCAAGGTGCGAAACAGCGCTATCTATAAGCGAAACCCGAGAAAGCGACAGCACCAGACCGCGCCAAGACCGTTGGGTAATGGCCAAGTTTGCCACAGGTGAAAAGTTTGAGGGGCTGCCAGTTTATTTGCTTGCATGGACAACCACGCCGTGGACGCTGCCAAGCAACATGGCGCTTGCCGTATCCGAAAAGATTGATTACGCCTATGTTAAGGTAGATAGCGAAATTTTTGTTGCCGGCAAGGCAAGTCTTTCTAGCTTTAAAAATGTTTTTGGCGAGCAACCACAAATTTTAAAGATAGAAAAGGGCGAAAAACTTGTTGGTAAAACCTATTCGCCACTGTTTGATTGCTTTGCAGACAAGGCAAAGGAGGGTGCATTTAGAGTAATTGCCGCCGATTTTATCGCCGAAGACGAGGGCATTGGCATTGTTCATATTGCCCCAGCTTTTGGCGAGGACGACTATTGGGCGTGCAAAAATAATGGTGTACCGCTAGTTTGTCCAGTTAACGAAAAGGGTCAGTTTACTGCCGAAGTGCCACTGTTTGAAGGTAAACTAGTGTTTGACGCAAATTCGGACGCAGTTAGGTACTTAAAAGAAAATAATCTTTATGTTGCCGATGGCAGCATAGTGCATAATTATCCTCATTGTTGGCGTTGCGGCAAACCGCTAATTTACAAAGCTATGGACGCATGGTACTTTAATGTAGACAAAATTAAAGAAAAGTTAATAGAAAAAAACGAAAGCGTAAACTGGGTGCCAGAATATATAAAAACGGGTCGTTTTGGCAACTGGCTTGCCGGCGCAAGAGATTGGAATATTTCTAGAAGTAGATATTGGAGTACGCCTATACCAGTTTGGGAGTGCGACCACTGCAAAAAACAGAAAGTTTTGGGCAGTATCGCCGAAATAGAGAGCGTTAGCGGTGTGCATCTAGACAATTTGCACAAGCAGTATATGGACAAAGTCACCTTTAAGTGCAGTTGCGGCGGAACATATAGGCGTGTGTCTGATGTTTTGGACTGCTGGTTTGAAAGCGGCAGCGTGCCTTTTGCAAGGCTGCACTATCCGTTTGAAAATAAGGAGTGGTTTGAAAATCATTTTCCTAGCGATTTTGTAGTAGAGTACACTGGGCAGATTAGGTGTTGGTTCTATTATCTGCACGTTTTGGCGGTGGCATTGTTTGATAGACCTGCGTTCAAAAATTGTGTAGTACATGGGACTGTACTTGCAAAGGATGGCAAAAAACTTTCTAAAAAGAGCAAAAATTACACCGACCCTATGGACCTTATGAAAACTTATGGCACTGACGCATTTAGGCTATACATGTATCAGTCTAATGCCATGCTTGTAAACGACATGCAATTTGACGAAAATGGCTTAAAAGACGGCTTGCAACAAGTAATTTTGCCGCTTTGGAACTGCGCATGTTTTTATGACAGCTACGCAAAAATAGACAATTTTGTGGGCAACCCTAACTTTGTGCCTAATCCGTCTAATAACCTAGATAAGTGGATTTTAGCAAAACTATACGACACCGAAAAGAAGATTAAAAATAGTATGGAAGTCTACCATATAGACGAGTACGTGTCGCCAATAGTTAGCCTAATTGACGGACTTAGCAATTGGTACATAAGGCGCAGCCGTCGCAGATTTTGGGGCAGCGGTATGCAAAAAGATAAGTTAGAAGCCTATCAAACTTTGTATTATGTGCTTGTTAATACCTGCAAAATTATGGCACCAATTACGCCGATAGTTGTCGAGCAAATTTTTGTTGCGCTAACCAAAAAGGAGAGCGTGCATTTGGAAGACTGGCCTAACTTGCCAAAATCTTTTGAAAACACAAAATTGCTTGCCGAAATTGACCTTGCCGAGCATATTATCCACTTGGCACGATCTATCCGCAGCAAGCACAACATAAAAAACCGTCAACCGCTTAGCACTTTAAAACTTGCATTTAGCATTAAAGAAGACTATATTCTTATTGCAAACTATAAGGACTTAATTGCCGAAGAACTAAATGTAAAAAAGGTTGAAATTTTGGAAAACGTAGCAGACATTGCTAGCGTAGAGTACAAGGTTAATTTTGCAACTGTCGGCAAAACCATGGGCAGTCGCATTCCAGAAATAACCAAAGCGATAAAGAGCGGGAATTTGACTGCGAAAGGCGATAAATACATAGTTTGTGGCACAGATATTGTGCTAAATAAAGAAGATATTTTGGTTAATTTTATTGCAAAAGATAATCTGCCAGTGCTTAGTGACGGCGGCATAATTGTAGCACTAGACTTAACCATTACTGACGAGCTAAAAGCCGAGGGCGTAGCCCGAGAACTTGTACGCAATATTCAAGACGCCAGAAAGCAGTTAGATTGCCAAATAACCGACCGTATAAAAGTAGAGCTTGTTGGCGATTATCCAGTTAATTACAAAGATTACATTTGCGGCGAAACTCTTGCAACTATGGGCAAAGTTAACAGCCCAAATTTAACCTTGCAGGCCGAAAACATAACAATAAAAATTAAAAAATAATTTAGCGGGGCTTGGCAAACTGCCAAGCCTTTTTGCTGCAAAATTTTGGCGAATGATTATTGATATAAATCTAGTTGCTACACACTGCAAGTTTTTTGCAGCCAGTTTTTTGTTGGTTAGGTTGTTTTGAAGCTGGGCTAGCTAAACATAAATTCAAAAATTTTTAAAAATATGTCTGTAAGTAGTTGACAAGTTTGTAAATTAGGAATAAAATAAAATAAAAGTCAAAGAAAGTCAAACATTTAAATAGTCTTTGTGTTTTGTGGCAAAGCTAATTATAAAAAGTTTATCAAGGGGGCGGGGTTATGTCTAATATATCAAATTTAATAGAGCAGTTTATTTTAGATGCGTTAGGCGAAAGTGGCAGCATAGAGATTGCACGCAATTCGCTTGCCGATTATTTTAACTGTGCACCTAGCCAGATAAACTATGTGCTAGAAACTAGGTTTACGCTAGACCGTGGGTTTAGCAAACTTAGCAAACGTGGGGGTGGCGGGTATATAAAAATTAGCCGTATTCGCCCCGAAGACGACCAAATGCTTGTTTTAGAGAGTGTTGGTGACGAGTTATCTTTTAAGCGGCTTAGTCAAATAATTTCTAGGCTAACGGCCGAAAAGGTAATCGGCAAAAAAGAGGCAAGTTTGCTAAAATTGGCACTGGGCGAAGAAGCGTTAGTGCTGCCAATAGGCAATGCCGACAAGGTTAGGGCAAACGCCTTTAAGTGTGTGCTAATTGGGCTAATGAATAGCAAGGAGGAGAAATAGATGTTTTATTCTCCGTTTGAAAACGCCAGTAGCGAACTAAATAAGCTTAAAAAAGAGATAGAAAAAGAGCAGTTATTTTTTGCCGAAGATATAACTTGCAAATGTTGCAAAACAAGGCTAAGCGATTTATTAGAAACTGGTTACGTGGGTTGCAGCGAGTGTTACAAGTTGTTTGAAAAGGATATTATGGAGCTAATTTACAATTTTCACAAGTCGGCACGCCATACTGGCAAGCGTCCCGAAATAGTGCAAACTAAGGCAAAACTGCAAAAACAGATAGACAGCTTGTTGATTCAGCAGGCCGAGGCCTCGGCACACGAAGATTATCTACTTGCCCAAAGTATCAAAGAAAAAATCGCCGAGCTAAGGGGGAAACTATAATGGCCAAAGATTATAGTTCTATAGTGGTTTCTAGCAGAGCGAGGCTGTCTAGATGCTTGCAAGGTGTGCCGTTTCCTAACAAAATGACGGCAGCACAAGGGGATAAGGTAATATTACAGGTAACCGAGGCGCTTTCTGGGCAAGATTTTGATATCTTTAAGATGAGCGAACTACCCAAAAATGAGGCATACATTCTGCAAGAAAAACACTTGATAAGTCACGACCTAATAGAAAACAGAGATTTTGGGGCTGTATGTATAAATTTGGCGCAGACGGTGTCGGTTATGGTAAACGAGGAAGATCATTTGCGAGAGCAGTGCATTATGCCCGGGCTGGCAATAGATAAGGCCTACGCCACACTTAGCAAGGTAGATAGCTTGCTTTGCAAAAATCTGGACATTGCCTTTGACCCAAATTTAGGTTTTTTAACCAGTTGCATAACCAATGTTGGCACGGGCTTGCGGGTTAGCGTAATGCTGTTTTTGCCAGCTTTAACGCTTACTGGCAAAATGGAAAGTTTGGCCAGTAAGCTTAAAAAAAATGGTATTGCGGTTAGGGGTGCGTACGGCGAATCTACAGACAATTTGGGTTATTTGTATCAAATATCCAATGAACGAACTCTTGGCCGTTCGGAACAAGAATATATAAGCCAAATAAACGAAATAGTCATTCAAATTTGCGACCTAGAAGTGGCGGCACGCAGTGAACTTATGCAAACAAGAGATAGCAATGTTAGAGATATTGTTGGCAGGGCCTATGGGCTGCTTACAAACTGCTATATGTTGCCGTGCGAAGAATTTATGAAACTTGCGGGCGAAGTAAAAATGGGCATAGCACTAAACATTGTTCGCATGAAAGATAACTACATTATAGACAAACTGCTTGCAAGTTGCACTCCGTACATGCTCTGCAGTATGTCACCTAGCATAACCAGTACCGAAGAAGAACAACAATTTAGGGCAAAATATGTGGCAAATATTCTTAGAACTAACCGAATTAAGTAACTTTAAAAAACTGCATTTTTGGGCTATAAAAGTAGTAAAAAGTGCGTCAAAACGACTAAAAAGTATAAATTTTAGTAAATAATAAAAAATTAAAAAGGAGAAAAATATGGATTATTCTATGACAAAAAATGCAAAACTTGCACTAGACAATAGCGTTAAACTTGCAAGGAATTTAAATGTTTATCAGGTGGGCACCGAGCATTTGCTATACGGGCTTGCCAGTGTAACGGGGTCTAGGGCAAGTAAATTACTTGCCGAGCAAGGCATTTCTGCCGAGCTAATTGCCGACTACATAACCAAAATGGGCGCAAAACCAAGCACGGTACGAAAGGTTATGGAGTACACCCCACGAGTAAAAAACATCATAACTGCGGCGGCTGATATTGCTGTGCAAGTTGGTACTATGTACATAGTTACAGAGCATCTTTTGTATGTTCTGCTTGTAGATAGTGGCAACCAAGCGGTAAGTATTATAAAAAATTTGGGGGCTAACTATGTGTCACTTAGAAACCGCACTTATCAGGCTATTACCGGCATGGAAATTGACCCAAGTTTGGATAGAGCCAACAGTTACGAAACAGATAAAGCCCGCAAAAATAAACAGAGTATAGAAAGCATCAACGCAAATTTGCCCGAAGAACTGCGGGATATGGGTGTGGATATTACGGCCAGAGCGCGTGCAGGCAAAATGGACCCAGTTATTGGTCGAGAAAAAGAAACTGAGCGCATTATAGAAATTTTGTGCCGCAAAACCAAAAACAATCCCGTGCTTATTGGCGAGGCGGGTGTTGGTAAGTCTGCGGTGGTTGAAGGTTTGGCGCAAGCTATTGTAAAGGGCAAAGTTCCCGAACTTTTGGCTGGCAAGACTATTTTTAGTTTTGAAATTGGGTCACTAATGGCTGGCACAAAGTTCCGCGGCAGTATGGAAGAAAAATTAAAAAATGCGATTGAGGCCATAATTGCCAACAAAAATATAATTGTGTTTATAGACGAAATCCATATGCTTGCGCAGGCTGGTGGCAAGGATGGCGAAATTGGACCGGCAGATATGTTAAAACCATATCTTGCAAGGGGCGAAATGCAGACGATTGGAGCAACAACCACCGAAGAATATCGCAAATTTATCGAAAAAGACAAGGCTTTGGAGCGCCGCTTTCAGCCAATTTATGTTGAGCAGCCTACCGAAGAAGACACAATCAAAATTTTACACGGCTTAAAGGACAGCTACGAGGCTTTTCATAAAATTAAGATAACTGACGAAGCTATAGATGCGGCTGTTAGCCTAAGCGTGCGCTATATTATGGATAGAAGTTTGCCAGACAAGGCAATAGACCTTATAGACGAGGCTAGCAGCAAGGCAAAGGTGGGGGCGAGCGCCATTCCACCAGAAATTAAACAACTAGAAGACGAGCTTAAACAGCTGGAAATTCAAAAGAGTGAGGCGAGCCGCACCGAGGACTATGAGCGTGCAAACGAGTGTAAGGCAAATATAGCCGTACTTACCGAAAGGCTAGAGAGTATGCGAGCCAACTGGCTTAAAGCCAACGACGGGCAAATGGGCAAAATTACCGCCGAAGATATTGCCGCAGTTGTCAGCAGTTGGACGGGGATTCCTGTTAGCAAACTTACCGAAAGCGAAAAAGATAAGCTTATGAACTTAGAAAATCTTTTGCATAAGCGCGTTATTGGGCAAGACGAGGCCGTGGTGGCCGTAAGTAAGGCTATCCGCCGTGCTAGAGCTGGGCTAAAAGACCCAAAACGCCCAATAGGCTCATTTATCTTTTTGGGTCCAACGGGCGTTGGCAAAACCGAGCTTACAAAGGCACTTGCCGAAGCCCTGTTTGATGACGAAAACGCAATAATAAGGCTGGACATGAGCGAGTACATGGAACCGCATTCGGTATCTAAGTTAATCGGAGCCCCTCCGGGGTATATTGGGCATGATGACGGCGGGCAACTCACCGAGCAAGTAAGGCGCAAACCTTACAGTGTAGTTTTGTTTGATGAAATAGAAAAGGCGCACCCAGATGTGTTTAACATTTTGCTGCAAGTGCTAGACGATGGAAGGCTTACAGATAGCCAAGGCAGAACAGTTAGTTTTAAAAACACAATTATTATTTTAACAAGCAATGTTGGTGTGGCAGATTTGCCAAAAAATACATCAAAACTTGGGTTTGGTGGCGGTGGAGAAGAAGACAAAAATGTGTCAACCAAAGAAAAATTAACCAAGGCGCTGCAAGATAAATTTAAGCCAGAATTTTTAAACCGCATAGATGTAGTTGTAGTATTTGATTGGCTAACTAAAGATGATATTATAAAGATTGCCAATATTATGATTTCGGGGCTTAATAAAAAACTTGAAAGCAAAAATATTAGTCTAAAATTTACTAACGGCGCCATGAAAGAAATTTTTGAAAAAGGATACAGTTCCACCTACGGGGCGCGTCCTCTAAAAAGATTTATCGAGCAAAATATAGAAGATAATCTTGCCGAAGAAATTTTAATGGGGCGAGTTTCCGAAGGGAGCAGTGTAACAGTTGGCTTTAGTGACGGCAAGTTTACATTTAAATCAGACGCTTTAGATAAAAATAAATAATAATTGCCTAAATTAGTTTGATTATTCTTTTGTAAATTTTATATAATAAAAGTAGCAAAAATTTTTCATAAAAGGAGGTAAAAATTATGAAAATTGAAATATTAGAAAGAGGTTATAAAGCCAAGGATAAACTAAAGAATTTGATAGAAAAGAAACTTAGTCGTTTTGAAAAATATCTAGACGACAACGCAAATGCTAGGGTTGTTCTTAGCGAGGTTAAGGGCAGCTATAAGCTAGAAATTACAATAACTTGCAACGGCATGTTTATTCGTAGCGAAGTGGAAACTGACAATATGTACGCCAACATAGACCTTTGCATGGCAAAATTAGAAAGGCAACTTGTAAAATATTCTCAAAAATTTATTAGCAAAAACCGCAAACAGGTTTTTACTCCAGATTTGCTCATGTTTTTTGATGATATCCCTACCTTTAAAAAGCCTCAAATTACTAAACGTAAAAAATATGACCTAGTGCCAATGGACGAGGATGAAGCACTAGAACAACTAGAACTTTTGGACAATGATTTTTATGTATTTATAAACAAGAAAACCCAAAAAGTAAATGTGCTGTATCGTAGGCATGGCAACGACGGCGAGTTTGGTTTAATAGAAACAAACGAATAAGCAAAATAAAAAAACTGCAAAATATACCCTACAAACAGTAAAAAAACGGCAAAATTTTGCCGTTTTTTTACTGTTTTTTTGCTAAAATTTGTTTACTTTAATAGTCTTTATTTTTTGTACAAACTAATTAAAGTTTCTATCCATGCGGAGTTTGGAACGGCTACATTTGTTGTAAGTTTTGGGTCGGTTTCATTAATAATTGGCACAAGTTCGCAAATAAGTCCAACTCGGGTTGTGCCGGCATAAACTTCGTTATAAAAACTAATATATGTGGCGTATCCGTTTTTGTATACCAATATAGTAAATTCGCCCCAATCACGCTCTAAACTAATATCAAAGTTGTTGTTTGGTACAATTGGCACGGCAATTTTTTGGGTGCAGCCGTATTTATCTGTGGTAGTGTAGGTGCGGGTTTCTACAATGCAGACGGTGGCATTTGTTATTGGTTTTAAGCTACCACTCTCTAATACTTTTACTTGAACATATCCAGTTTGGCTTGCTGTAGTGCCATAATTTGCCAAAGCGCTAATAACGCTTATAGACAGTTTGCACGCCAAAGTTATATTAATTATTAAAAGAATGGCAAAAACAATTGCCCAGTTATGATTTTTCATATTATAATTATATTATTATTAAATAGCAATTTTGCAAAAAATTAGCAAAGGGTACTTATGATTACATTATCCAAATTAACTTATGGAAGAATTAAGCAGCCGCTATCTGTTGTGGATGCTAGCCTTAATATTGGTGGCAGCGCTTTTATTTTTGGACAAAAGGGGAGCGGAAAAACAACACTCTTAGAACTTTTATGTGGCATGCAAGACGGCTATTTTGGCAGCATACTTTTGGACGGGAAAAGCCCCAAAGATTGTGCTAATAATATTACTTATTTGCCACAAAAGTTGGTGGGTCTAAATAATAAAAGTGTAATAGATAATTTAAAGTTTGCCTGCGACGCTATTAATAAAGATTATTCTGTAATTGATAGTTTAGATAAAGGTTTTTTAGATAAATATGGCAAAACTAAACTTAAAAAGTTAAGTGTTTTTAATAAAATATATTTTGGCTTAGAGCGCGCAAAAATAAAAGATGCAAAATTTGTGTTTATAGATGTAAGTTTAGATGGTTTAAACCAAGAAGAAATAGCAACTTACCGCAACATTTTGCAAAATTTAATTGAAGACAAAACCAAACAAACTATAATATCAATTAATTGCGCAGATTATAAAAAACTGCAAATTGACGCTAAAAAAAGTGAAATTTGCTATATTTTTGCCGCAGAACTGCAAAAATTTATTAATTTTAGTTGTTTTTCTAATAAGCCCAAATATATGGGTATGGCGGACTATATTTTTAATAAAAGTGTAACTGCAAAAATAGTTAATAGTAGCAGTGGGTATATTTTAAAGGTAGAAAATAGAAATATAAAATTAGACGATTATATAGTTAATCCAATAATAAAATATTTTGAAAATATCGGTGATAGTGCAGATGTTGTTGTATATGGTTTAGACGGTGATATTAGCGATTCGGGTTTTAACGACGCAATAAAAAATGGCGAAATTTTACTTTACGATGCCATTTCTACCGAGAGACTAGGATAGCAATATAAATTAGATAATTGCACAAAATTTATAAGATATTTTAAAAGGCTTGAAATTTTTGTATTTTTCTGCTATATTACTTTGGTGGCAAAAAGGAAAAATTATGAATAACAAAAACATAATAGAAAAATTAAAAGAACTTTACCCAAACCCCAAGTGCGAGTTGGAGTTTAATAACATTTATCAGCTAATTGTAGCTGTTATATTATCTGCGCAATGCACAGACAAGCGTGTAAATATTGTCACTAAGAACTTATTTAAAAAGTATCCTACTGTGCAAACCTTGGCAGACAGCGATTTAAAGGAATTGGAGCAAGATATAAAGCCTTGCGGGTTTTATCACAACAAAGCAAAAAGTCTTAAATTTATGGCTATGGATGTGGTTAGCAGATTTGGCGGAGAAATTCCTAAAAATAAAGCCGATTTAGTAAGCCTTGCTGGGGTTGGGGAAAAGACGGCAAATGTAGTGCTGGCAGCAGGATATAATGTTCCAGCAATTGCGGTAGATACCCATGTATTTAGGGTTAGCAATAGGCTTGGGCTTGCTGATGCCAAGACGGTAGAAAAAACTCAAGCTCAGTTAGAGCAAGTGCTAGATAAGCAAGACTGGATAAATGCTCATTACAGTTTGGTTTTGCATGGCAGATATGTTTGCAAGGCAATAAAACCAAAATGTGAAGAGTGCGGATTAAAGCAAAATTGCAAATTTTACTCCCAAAATTTTAATTTTTAACAACTTTAAGTGCTAATTTTGCGATTTTTTATTAAAAATTAGCATTGTAAAACCCCAAAATAAACAAAAAACTACAAAAAATAAATACAAAAATTTAAATGTTTAATTAATTTTGGCAAAAACTACAAAAAGTGTTTCAAAATTTGCAAATAAATATATAAAGGAATGTATTATGTTTTTAGACAGAGTAAAAATTTTTATACAAGCGGGTGCTGGCGGCGATGGCAAAACTAGTTTTAGAACCGAAAAGTTTGTGCCAAAAGGTGGCCCAGATGGCGGCGACGGCGGCGACGGTGGCAGTATTGTTTTTGTTGCAGACAAGTGTATGGATAGCCTGTTAGATTTTAGGTATAAAAAACATTTTAGAGCCGAAAACGGTTGTAATGGCGAAAGCTATAACAAAACGGGTAAATCTGGCAAAGACACAGTTATAAAGGTTCCGTGTGGCACGGTTATTAAAGATGCAAAAACTGAGCAGATGATTGCCGATTTGTTTGCCGAAGGCGACAAAATTGTCGTTTTGGAAGGAGGGCAAGGTGGCAAGGGGAATGCAAGGTTTAAAACTAGCCGCCGCCAAGCACCAGCCTTTAGCCAAACGGGTCAAAAAACGCAAGAGCAGCAAGTTATACTAGAACTTAAGACAATTGCCGATGTGGGTTTGGTTGGCTTTCCTAATGTCGGCAAAAGTACCCTTTTAAGCATGCTAACCAATGCCAAGCCCAAAATTGCGAATTATCACTTTACAACCTTGGCTCCTAATATCGGTGTATGCGAGGCAGGCAGTCAGAGGTTTGTTATTGCAGATATCCCGGGGTTAATCGAGGGCGCCAGTCAAGGCGTTGGGCTAGGGCATTACTTTTTGCGCCACGTGGAGCGCACGCGGCTACTATTACATGTTGTTGATGTTTCTGGCAGCGAAGAGCGTGACCCGTACAACGACTACAAAATTGTCAATAACGAGCTAAAAAAATATGGCAAAAAGGTTGCAAGTTTGCCGCAGATAGTGGTTGCAAACAAGACGGATATTGCTACCAAGGAGCAGATTGAAAACTTTAAAAAGCATTTTGCTAGGCTAAAAAATAAGCCGCAAATTGTAGAGGTTTCGGCTGCAACAAACGGCAATCTTGACAAACTAATTAAAGCAATTTGCGACAAACTAAAAACTTTGCCGCCAAAGCAAAGGGAAGAGTTTGAGCCATTTGTATACAAACGCCCAGACGCAAATAAGTTTGAAATTACACGCGGCGACGATGCAAGATTTATAGTTAGTGGTGGATACATAGACGAGCTTAGCCGAGGCATTGTTTTAGACGACTCTACAAGTTTTGCGTACTTTCAAAAGGCTATTAAAGAAAAAGGCATAATTAAAGAACTAATTAGCCGCGGAATGAAAGAGGGCGACACCGTAGTAATTGGTGACATAGAATTTATTTATCAGGAGTAAACAAATTGGAATTAACAAGTAAAGAACGCGCTTATTTGCGCAGCCTAGCAAGCCAGCAAAGCGCAAATGTAATTATTGGTGCTGGCGGGCTATCTGAGGCCGTATTAGAGCAGATAAAAAAGGAGTTTAACACAAAAGAACTCTGCAAAGTTAAGGTGCTGCCAAGTTGCAACCAGTCTGCTGCCGAACTTATGCAAGAAGCTTGCCAAAACATTAATTGCCAGCCGGTTTGCAAAATTGGTAACTATTTTGTTGTGTATAAAGTTTGCAACAAAAAGGGCTTTAAACACCTACTAGAAATCTAATTTTTTCTAGACCATTGCATACTAAAAATTTATAGTTGTAGTCTTTAAAAAAATATTAATTTTTTGACAAACCCATTGACTTATTTTTATTTAGTGATAAAATGGAATAGTTAATTATTAGCTAGTATTTGATTTTAAAAAAGGGGAAATTTATGAAATATTTTAAAAAACAGTACATTAGTTTAAGTCAAATTAATGTTGTGTCTTTAAAGGATTGTAGCAAAGAGGAACTTTTAGACAAGCAGCAAAAGTTGCAAGACATATTAAAATCTGTGGCGCAAGATAAAACTCATGTTAAATTTAGCAATATTGCTAAACAAATAGAAGAAATAGAAACTCAAAGAGTAAACTACAAGGGTATAGACCTAAATTTTAGAGAAATTTTTCATTATTATGACGGAATATTTACTAATTACATTAAAGATACACATGAGGAATATAAAAAACTTATTAAGAAAAATAACAAAAACTTGTACAAATATGCGTCAAAAATTAAGGATGAAACTTCTGCATACGCAGACATTCTTTTTGCTATAAACCACATTTTGCTTGAAATAAACACTATATTGGAAGATAAAAATGCACAAAAAGAAAGCGACAATTTGCAAGCAGAGTTTGGTCGGAATAGTTTTAATGAACAATTTTATTCAAATGAAAGAAGGCTAAAAGATGCACGCGACGAGTACGATAATTTATATTTGGTTTTAGCAAAAGCGGGCGAATATGAAAAAGTGTTAGCTGTTTACCCAGAAATAAAAGAGTTATTAGATAGTAAAACCATCACTCAATTTGACAAGTGCAATGATACCATGCAAGCAAATGGCATAGTAGAACAGGCATCTAAGTTATCTTCTAAAATAATAGATTTGCTCAATATAAAGTGTCAAATTTTAAGGCTTGAAAAAGACATAAATAATCAACTTTCTGCTATGGCTACTCCAATTGTTAACATAAATGGCATTCAAATAGGCGAGTTAAAGGTAGAAGATGTTAAAAATTGCTCAGAAGCCCAAGAAGAAATGGAGTAAAAATTAAGTTACTGCCAAAAATATAAAATTTGTTGACAATACTGCGGTTTTTGTGATAGCATAACCATTAGCAAACTACTTTTGCAAAAAAGATATATAAAGCAGAGAAGATGAGCAAGTAGAAATTTGTATTCTTTACAGAGAGTTGCTGCCAAGGGCTGAAAGCGGCAATAAGTAACGCAAAATTTTGAATTTCGGCATTGGAGCTGCCCAAAGAAATTTGGGACATTGGCGAATGTATAAACGTAAACAAGGTTGCTAAATTAGCAATAAAAATAGGTGGTACCACGCTAAAAGAGCGTCCTATTGTTGGGGCGTTCTTTGTTTATTTTAAGGAGGATTTATGGAAAAAAATATCGACAAAATAAGTGACCAGTTTGACAAAGACAGCGGCAATATAAATGGCTTAGACGAGTTAGAGCAACTGCGCTTAAACTATATGGGCAAAAAGGGTAAAATAGCTGAGCTTATGACGCATTTTAGAGAAGTTCCCGCCGAGTTTAAAAAAGAGGTTGGGCAAAAAGTTAATGCGCTAAAACAAAAAATAGAGGCCAAGTTAGAAGAACTTAAACAGCTTCTTAACCAAAAAGCAATTGATGCTGAAATTGCGCACACCAAGGCTTTTGATATAAGCTTGCCAGTGCAAACCGAAGTTGGCTCTTTGCACCCACGCACTATACTGCAAAAACAAATTATAGACATTTTTGTTAGTATGGGCTTTGCTATAGATGACGGCAACGAAGTTGAAACTGAATTCAACAACTTTGTGGCTGTAAATGTGCCAGAAACTCACCCAGCCCGAGATATGCAGGACACTTTTTGGCTAGACAACGGTCAAGTTTTAAAAACACACACATCGGCAGCCCAAAACAGAATTTTGCGCACCTACGGGCCTAAGTGCAAAGTGCTTTTTCCGGGCAGATGTTTTAGAAATGAGGCGCTAGACGCCGGCCACGAAAACACCTTCTTTCAGATAGAGGGTGTGGTTGTGGATGAAAATGTGTCAGTCGCAAACCTTATCTACTTTATGAAAGAGATGCTAAAAGGGGTGTTTAAAAAGGATATCTCAGTTAGGCTGCGCCCGGGATATTTTCCATTTACCGAGCCATCTTTTGAGCTAGACGCAGGTTGTCCGTTCTGCGGTGGCAGGGGTTGCGGAACTTGCGGTGGCAGCGGTTGGATAGAGCTTTGTCCGTGCGGCATGATTCATCCAAATGTGCTAAATATGGCAGGCGTGGATTCCAGCAAATACAATGGCTTTGCCTTTGGGCTTGGCTTTGATAGGCTTGTAATGATAAAGAGCGGCCTAGATGATATAAGGCACTTAAATGCTGGCGAAATTAAACTACTAAAACAGTTTAAAACCAAGATGAATTAAGGAGAAAGACAATGAAAGTTAGTTTAAATTGGATTAAAGATTATGTAGATTTAAGCGGGATAGACGAGGACGAGCTGGTTAAGCGCTTTAATTTGTCCACCGCCGAGATAGAAAAAGTAGAAAAGAAGGGCGCCGACATTAGCGGGGTTGTCTTTGGCAAGGTAGTGAGCGTAGATAGTCACCCAGATAATCCGCATTGGCACGTGCTAAGTGTAAACATTGGCACAAAAAACTTGCAAATTGTGTGCGCCGCCCCAAATGTGCATAGCGGCATGGTAACTTGCGTAGCCACCGATGGTGGCATGGTTTGTGGCAGAAAAATTACGGTGGCGGCGCGTGGAAGCGTACAAAGCGAGGGCATGTGTTGCAGCGCTGATGATCTAGGGATTGGTGGAGATGATAAGGGCATTTTAGATTTGGTTGGCGAGTATCCTATTGGCGCCGACATAAAGAGCGTCTGGCCAGTTGACGACATAATTTTAGAGATAGACAACAAAACGTTAACAAACCGCCCCGACCTTTGGGGACATTATGGTATGGCGCGCGAATTTTCTGTCATTTTTGATAGGCCCTTAAAAACTATGCCGCTTGCCGATTTGGCAAAATTTGACAAACTTCCAAAAATAGACATTAGCGTAGAAAGCAAAAATTGTTATAGGTATTCGGCTATCACGGCAGAGAATATTAAAGTAAAGCAGTCGCCAGATTACATAAAAATTAGGCTTACTTATTGCGGCATGCGCGATATAAATTTGCTTGCCGACCTAACCAACTACATTATGATGGATTTAGGCTTGCCTATGCATGCGTTTGACGGCGATATTGTTAAAGGAATTACAGTTTTAGATGCTCTTGATGGGCAAAAAATGCTAACTTTAGAGGGTGAAGAACATAAGCTGCCTAAGGGCGCTGTGGTTATTGCAGATAGTAGCCGAAACGCTGTGGCTATTGCCGGCATCAAAGGCGGGCTAAAATCCGGAATTGCGGATACTACTAGCCGTGTGCTGTTTGAGGCCGCCGTATTTGATGCTACTGCAATTCGCAAAACTAGTCGCGGAATTGGGCTTGTTACAGATAGCTCAATTAGGTACGAAAAATCCTTAGACCCCGAGCTTACAAAATCTGCATTAGCGCGCATGATTTATCTGCTAAATTCTATAGATAGTGGTGCAAAAGTTACATCTAGTTTTAGCGATTGCTACAATAAGAGATACGATAAAATTACAATAAATCTTGACCCTAAGTTTATTAGCCGTGTTATCGGCGCAGAAATTTCTACCGAGAAAATAACTAAAATTTTAACGGGCTTAGAATTTGAGGTGACAGAAAATGGCGGCAATATGGTGGTGTCGGTGCCAAGTTTTAGGGCTACAAAAGACATTTCTATTAAAGAAGACTTGGTAGAAGAAGTTGCCCGAATTTATGGCTACGACAACATTGTGCCTAGGCCACTAAGCTTTGTTGCTACGCCAATTACGCTTAGCCGTAGCGTAGAAATGGAGTATTTGGCAAAGAAGTATCTTGCTGAAAAATATGGCGCCACCGAAATTCATAGTTATGTTTGGAATTACGAAAATTTTAATAGCCGCCACAATATTAATTCGCCAAGCTATTTAAAACTTATGGACAGTAGCAACTCTGGCAGCGAGGGCTTGCGCAGCAGTTTGGTGCCAACTCTTTTAAAGACTTTTGAAGAAAATCGCAACGCCGTTAGCGAAATAAAGATTTTTGAAATTGGCAGAGTTTGGGTGGGCAAAGACGAAAATAATCTTGCCATAGAGCAGAAGCGGCTCGCCGTTGTGCTTGCAAGCCAGTCTAAAACTGAAGAAGAATTATTCTATTTGCTTAAAAAGATGATTGTAGACACTAGCCTCACTGTGCTTGGGCTAGAAGTAGACCTAAAAAAGGGCGAGTGCGATAGTTGGTATCACCCAGTAAACAACGCTAGAGTTGCTAGCCGCACAGCAGACTATGGATGCATGGGTATAATTCACCCAGTGGTTGTAAAGGGTATAGACAAACGCTTTAAGGTGGCTGCCCTAGAGGTAGATTTTGGTGCGCTATGCGCTACGCCAACATACTATAAAAAGCCAAAAGCAGTGTCTAAATATCAGCAGGTGGAAATGGATTTTGCATTTTTAGCACCAAAAGACATGCCTTATAGTCAGTTTGAGAGCTTGCTTGGCAAATTCCGCAATAAAATCTCCAACGGATTTACCTTGGTGGATATTTATGAGGACAAAAGTTTAGGCAACTACAAGAGTATCACCGTGCGCTACGAACTTGGTGCATACGACCACACCCTAACTAGCGAAGAACTAGAAAAATTCCGCGCCGACCTAATCAGCCACGCCAGCCGCTCCAGCTTAATTTTAAGATAAAGACAAAATTACCTTAGTTTGTAACGCCAAAGTGGCAGGCAAAGTTGGTGTAGGGTCTTTACAAGTTTTGAATTTTGTGGTATAATTGAGTTGTGAATGAGAGTAAGTTATATAGTTTGGTAGATTATGACGAAAGCTATTTTGATAAACTTTTCCAATTTCACAAGGAAAATTTTATCGATTATTTTATTAGTCACTACGGCAAGTGGAATGATAACAGGCAGTCTAAAGCTTTTAAGCGTCAAATCGAGAACGGCGACTATAAAGTTATAATTAGTGGTGGCGAAGTTGTTGGTTGTGTAAATGTTCTGTACTCGCAAGGTCAAAAAAGACCCAGAGTTGGCGGGGATATAGTTATATATTATTTAAATATTGGCAAAAAATATCAGGGCAACGGAGTTGGTACGGCAGTTTTGCGTAAAATAGCAAGAATTGCCCAAAATCAGAATAGCGGTGTTGTGCTAAGGGTTTATAAAGATAACCCCAAAGCAAGGCAGTTGTACGAGAGAATGGGATACTATATTGATTGGTATCCATCTACAGAAGATGAAAATTACATCACAATGAAATATTACCCCCGTAGTTTTTATAAAAGATGCTTTAAAGGGGCTATTGTTCAGGGTGATAATTTCTACCGACAAATAAGTAACTTGCCGCCCAAACAGCCAAATGCCGAAGATGAATAATTTTTGTTTTCCTATAATGTGATAGCTTAAAAACCTATTGCGTTATAGGTTTTTTATTGTTTTTAAGTATTAGGCATAAAAGGGCAAAGAGCACAAAAATTGTGCCGACAACGCAGTACAGTATAGTGTATGGCAAGATAAAACTAATGGCTAAAAGCAGTATGCCGTAACCAAGGTAAGATTTAGCTTTTTTGCGCTCAAATGCCATTTTGATAGCGTTTTTCCACTTTTTACGCTCTAATTTTGCGTTTTTTTGCTCGGTAATAGGAAATGTATTTTTGTCTTTCATCATTAAATATGCATCGTAATCTGCAACCCATTCTATTTTTTGATAACTATCTATTGCACTCTTTGCTTTTGGGCTAATGCTGCTTGTAAATAAAAAACATGTCTGGCATTTTGCCGATTTTAACTTGTTATAAATTTTGGTTATTGTGGCAAGATTAGTGGTTTCGGAAGAGTAGTCAAAATAGTACAAATCTTTGCCTTCTATTAAAAAGTTTCCAAGTTTTTTAGAATTTTGTATTATTTTTAAAAATAATGGCTGGCAACAACTGGGGTTTAGCGCCAAGTAGTCTATGCAATTTTGGGCAAATTTTAGTTCTTGCGTCTTTAAATTGCGCTTGTTGTATTTTTTTGTGCATAAGCTCCAAATAATTTTGGCTGCAACAAAGCTAACTATGCCAGTTATTATTATGCTTACCCAAGAAAGTTTAACATATTTGTTAACCCATGCATAGACTACAAAACTTGCACCAACAACAAAAAGAGTGGTGTCTATGGCTTGGGCAAATCTAGTTTTTACCATGCAACAATTTTGCACAAATAAACCTAAAAATATACCTTTTTGTGGGGGCTAGCCACTAGCTAAATAAAAATTTGCCATAATTGGCAGCCTTTTTTAGTTAAAATTAATTTATACATTTGATTTTGTCTAAGCATTTATTTATAATATAAGTTATGAATATTAAACAGTTAATCAAATTTAAAAAACTTGCGCCGCTAACCGACACTGCGGCGGCAGACTTTGCAAAAGGAGTGTCAAGCGGGGCCTAATCGGCGGGGCAACTAACCGACTTTATCAAGTTTTGTGAAAATATATCGTTTGACGACCAAGAAATCTACTTTTTGGCAAAACACATGGCGGACGAAGGCGCTAAATTAGAACTTGGCAGCACTATTGGCTACTGCGTAGACGAGTATTCCTTCTGCAATGTGCCAGACGGCATGGACTTGCTGCTTATGAGTGTGCTATCTAGCTGCGGCGTTAAGTGCGTAAAGTGCGTTGACGACATAGGAGATGCAAGTAGCGCTCTTTTTGCCAAAATAAAAACCAAACCGTACCCTAGTAGCGCGGCGGCGTCAAAGTTAGAGCCAACTTGCGGCGTCTACTTGTTTAGCGGCAAGCATAGGCTTGCGCCAGCCGCAGATATTTTGTATAATCTGTGTATTAGCGCTGGGATTTTTTGCGAGCCATTAATCTCTGCCAGTATTATGGCAAAAAAACTTGCTATTGGCGCCCCTTTAATTGTTGTAGACGCCAAGAGTGGCGAGGGCAGCGATTTTAGCCTAAGCCAAGATGTTGTGGCAAAAATTGCCCAAAGAATGGTTAATGTCGGCAAACTTGCGGGCAGAAGCGTTGTGGTAGTAATTACCGATTTTAGTTGGCCAATAGCTGCCTCGGTTGGCGCTATTCCGCTAGTTAATGAAATCTGCGATTTAT
>CAYTHL010000015.1:0-11562 GCA_964437615.1 uncultured Lachnospiraceae bacterium
CCTAAATGACTACCCGTAAACGCAGCCGCGAGCGCAAGATGCGCCAAAAGATGCCCCAAAAACTATAGTAGAATGCAAATAATGCCCCCTTTCCTCTCATTAACTATTTTGGTCATTGTCCTACGCATTTTAACTTGTGCTTCTTCTGGAACGTTTTTTACTTTGGCGTCTATGCCCTCTTTAACTAGACTAGAAAGTGGCTTGCCAAACATGTTTGTGTTCCATAGGTTTTGTGGATTGTTTTCAAATTCGTTTTGCATGTACTCTGCAAATGACTGGCTTTCGCCAATATTGCCAAGTGCTGGGCAAACTTCGGTTTCTACATCTACACGCATAATGTGCAAGCTTGGTGCGCTAGCTTTTAGTTTAACGCCGCTAGACCCGCCCTTAGAGATAATTTCGGGCTCGGCTAGCTGCAATTCTTCCATGGTTGGGCTAACTATGCCATAGCCAGTTTCTTTTACTTGCTCTAGGGCAGATTTAATTTTGTCGTACTCTTGTTTTGCGTGAGTAAGAAGTTTCATATAACTCATTAGGTAAAAGTCGTCGCTAATTTCTACGCCGCATTGACGGCTAAGTAAATTGTAAAACTCGGCTGTTTCTACTCCTAGAGTGTATGTGACGGTGCCGGTAGATAGGTCTACATTTTGCACAACAAACTCGGTAAATTTGTCGCTTTGGTCAAATATGTTTGTAATGCTAGCGCAGTCGCTCATTTTATTAATAGATTGGCTTGCGGTTTTTAAGTTTTCGATAATCTCGGCTACAAGTTTGTCAGTTGCAGGCAGTGCGCGCACCCATTTGGGCAAATTGACATTTACTTGTCTGATAGGAAACTCATAGAGAATTTTTTCTAGTAGTGCAGAAAAATCTGCCTCTGTCATTTCTTCTACATTTTGCACAATCACTGGCGCATTATATTTTTCTTGCAAACTTACTGCTAATTTTGCGGTTGCCTCGGCTTTTGGCTTGCTTGTGTTTAAAACTATTGCAAAAGGCTTGCCTGCCGCTTGAAGTTCTGCCACAACACGCTCTTCGGCTGCAACATAGGCTAGGCGACTGATGTCGGTAAAGCTGCCGTCGGTAGTAACAAGCACGGCGATTGTACTGTGCTCGGTAATTACCTTTTGTGTACCTATTTCTGCCGCTTTTTCTAGTGGCATCTCGTCTTCTTGCCAAGGCGTTTTAACTAGCCTTAGCTTGCCCTCGGTGCCTTGTAAGCCTTCGGCGCCTGTAACAAAATAGCCCACGCAGTCAACCAGCCTAACATTTGCCGAACATTTGTCGCTAAAATTGATGTTTACCGCCTTGTTTGGCACAAATTTTGGTTGCGTAGTCATTATCATCTTGCCACTTGCAGATTGCGGCAATTCGTCTATCATGCGTTGCTTGTCGGCATCGTCAGCTAGCGTGCCAAGCACCACTTTATCCATAAATTTTTTTATGAAAGTGGATTTACCCGTTCTCACCGGACCAACCACACCAACATATATATCTCCGTTGGTTCTTGCAGAAATATCGCTGTAAATTTCAAATTGTTCCATATTATCCTCCTTGTAAGGTTCTGCTGCCCTATTTATATGCGCAATTTTTGCACGGTATGCCAAAAGTTTGGCAACAATTTACCTGTGCATTGCCCTATTAATTTATTAAGCTTGTGCAGAATTTATGAAAAATTTAGCAAATTTTTTTATAATTGCAGTTTACAAAGTTAAATAAAAAATTTTTTTGCCACAACTTAAACAGCTATTCATCCCAACTTGTAGTGTTTTTAAAATTTTGTGCAATTTAAACCCGTGTGTATTTTTGTTAACAAATATTTAATAAACTATTTATTTTTTTGCAAGTAAAAAGGAGAACATTTATGTTCCCCTTTTTAGCCAACAAGCTTTTAATGGTTGTTTTAGGTGCTAATATTGTTTAAAACTTATAGATTTTTGCTGTCTTATGCTATAGTGTTATTCTTCTGACGCATTAGTAGTAAGTGTTGGAAATTTGAAACCTGAATTGCCAGAATCTGCGCCAATTGCGCGTACTCCGCTATATGTTATACCTACAACATCTGCCACTGTTTTTTTACCACTCGTTGCTTGTGTGTTGCCATAGCCCATGCTAGATAATATAACATAAGAATCGCCACTTTGAACTTTAAAAGTAAAGGTGTTTTCGTCTGCAACAGTTACCTTGCCAGAAACAGTGTTAGAACTTAAATCTGTGCATGTTGAACCACTATTCATTATTAATCCGATAAGCGAACCTACAGCTCTTGCCTTGTAACCATATTCAGCATCTATTGCGGTGTTGTCGTACTCTTGCGCAATATAGTCTATAGTAATGTCTACACCAACAGAATTGTTTGTTATTGTAAGGCTGCTTACATCATATGCGCTTACGTTGTCTAATGTTTTGCCGTCGTCATTTGTTGCGTGACTGCCAGCTTTAACCTCTTCTCCAATGCTTGTAATAGCACCAATTAAGCCGCCAGCAAACATTTGATAGAAAGAGTTCCCTCCACTCTCTTGAGTGCCATATCCTACTGCATAGTATGTGTAGTTAGCATAGGCGCTACCAGAAACGGCATTGCTGCTAATCTCTATATTTTGGCCAACTACTCTACTAACAAGACCACCAAACATAGCTACACCATAATTTTTGTTAGCGGTGTAAGACTTATTAAAGTTGACAGTTACATTATTGTTGTTAAGTTTTGCTGCGCCGTAAATTGTACAAACGGCACCAGCTGCCTTGTGAGTAGTACTTGCACTTGAACTTACAGGAGAGTTTAAGTTAGCAACAACTGTGCAGTTAGTTACACTTGTAGATTGGGTTTGGTAAGCAGTTTCGTTGTTGCCAAGATAGCAAACTAAGCCTGCCATATCTACACCATTGTTGATAGTAGTGTTTACATTAAGGTTTGAAATGCTGTAACTACTTGCACTATTAGTTGAATAGAAATATCCGCTTACACCGGCAGAGAATGATGTGTTGTTGTATTTCATGCTAACATCTTTGCCGTAAGAATTGATTGTAGAATAAACTTTGGCGTTGTTTCCTTCTATACTTGTGTTTTCTTGCAAAGTTACAAGACCTGCATTAAACCAACCATAAAGTGTAACATTTGTTGCAACAGTATCTGCTGCTGTTTCTGCTGTATAAGTGATTTGGCAATCTCCAGCAACAGCAGCAAGACCAGAGGTATAGTAGCCAATAACAGAGCCAGAAGTACTTACATTGGTTAATGTGCTATCGTATGCCACAGCTACACCAGCACTAGTGTAGCTGTATATCTCTATAGAGGCATCAGAGTTAACATTAGATATTTCACTTAACTCTATATACCCAGCAATACCGCCAACTTGAGAAAGAGAACTTTCATCTATAGTACCTGTTAGCAAACTTGCAAAAGCAGTTTTGCTAATGCTGTTATCTTTGGCATCAAGCTTTGTTGTAACATTTTTTACACTGGTATTGTATAGATATCCACCAACACCACCTACTGCAGCTGTAGTTTTGTAACTTGTTCTTGCAGTTAAAGTTACTTGGCAATTAAATATATTGGTATAATTATCATGTCCGTTTACCGAACCAATTATTCCGCCAATGTTGCTTAAAGTAGGATATTCTAAATCATTATTAATAGCATATGTATAGGTTTCTAAATCGCTTATTGATGCAGTGATATCATAGCCACTTATATTTGTAGGATCTACATTTGTCTGCCCTTCACTGTCATCTGATTCATCTTGAATGTGCCCAACAACTCCTCCCAAACCTGAAAGTGAAATGCCTTTACTTATGGTAAAACCTGAGATAGAACCCGTTATAGTAGAACAAGTATCTGTTACATCTTCTTGAGAAATTACACCATTGATAACAGAATTACGCACATAGCCTACAAGCAGTCCGGCGCGAACCCACATAATTTTTCCGCTGTAGTTTGAATTGGATATGGCAGAATATACAGCAGAATCTATTGTGATGCTAGCGTCTTCTAAATTTAACCCATTAATGGTTGCACCATTTGTTGCAGTAAAGAACCCTAGAGCCATTGTGTAAGAACCATCTTGTGTTGGGTCTAGATATTCTGCATAATTAGATGTGGTTACATGGATGCTCATCCCCTTAACTGTATGACCATTGCCATTATATGTTCCACTGTATGGGTTTCTGTCGGTACCAATACCTGTCCATTCTGTGTCAGAAATATCTACATCTTCTAGTTGGGAAATATAGAAGGCTCCTGCCGTAACTTCAGAAGCTGTATCCAAAGACATTTCGGCTAACTTAACTAAGTTTTGAGCGTTTGCTACAATATAGCTGTCTTTCTCGTTGCCTGCACCTTGCTTATAAACTGTAACATTATAAGTTTTTGTGCTACCATGCTTATCTACGGTAGCTACAGCCTTAAAAGATAATGCTGTGCCAGCCTCGTCGCCCTCTGTATAAGCATCTGGATTGACCTTGTATGCTTGTGTTTCGGCATCGAGATCCAAAAAACTGTCCCCTGTAAACTGCAATTCTAGATTGCCAGATTTTACAGAATAGCCGTCAAAACTAATAGATTGATCACTTGTGTATGCCACAGACACACTGCTGTTTTTTGGCGTGGTGTACTCTATTACGGCTGAGATTAGTGTGTACAAACCTAAAGATAAGGTAAGTACTGCACCTATAATTAAAGAATATATTAGACTTTTCTTAGACATAATATCTCTCCTTTCTTGTAAATTAACCCAAGTATATAACAAAAAATTCGACTTGTCAATAGCCAAAAAACAAATTATCTAAAAAATTTCATCAAAAATTGAGCATGATGGCCTTATTTTTGCAGTTTTTTGCTATTTTTTAATATTAATCATGCCGTTTTTTGAGAATTTGTTACAATTTTAAATGTACAAATTTTATTGATACAAATTATTAAAAAAATAAAAAGTCTGCTAATTAGCAGACAAGTTATTCGTAGGTACAGTAAAATATAAATTTAACCGGGTCTCCATTTTGTAATACACCATCACAACTAATCTCAACCCTTACTGTACCTGTAGTACTAAAATTAAGAGAAAACAAACAATATTCGCCACCTAGATTAATGCCATCATGATTGTCGTTTTTGCTTATAGAAGCTATATTGTTGCTGTCTAAACTAGCGGTTAAGTTAAGTGTATTGAGATATTCTCCTGTACTAGACAACAAGTAAACTATTATTTGCGATGAACTATCAACGCTGTATGGAACGGCCTCTGTATCCGCATCTGTATAACTAGTATTTATATTTAAAAACTCCTGCTGCCCTGTTAATAAAACAATGGCTTTGTCTACATAATCTACAACTGAAATTGTTGTAGATGTGCTAACTCCGTCTGGATAAGATGATGTTATTATCTTATTATGGCTGCTATCTAAAATAGTTACTGTAATTGTAGCTTTGCCAATTTTTCCTGTAGAATAAACAATCAATTCCTCGCTGTTTTCTACATCTATTACGCTAGGGTTATCGCTTTCTACCAAAAGAGAATAACTTGCAGAATTGATATCTTGCCACTTGCCATTTATATAGCCAGATAAACTTAGGTTGCCCACCCCTCCGCTGTTTAAATATTCATTACACGACAAACTAAGCTCTGTTGGATATTGCTTAACACGAACAATACATGTGTCGCTAAATTGATCCAAATAAGAAACCTTTATGGTGCATTCAGGAAATGAAGACTGCGCGTCTACACTGTTATTTAATATTGTAAATACCCCATTTACTATATTATATTTTCCTGCAATATTTATATTTTCATCGTTGCTAATTACATCCCAGTTTAAACTGCTAACACTTGCAGTTGAAGGATACAGTTTATACTCTAATTTAGTGGGCGTTCCAACATCTAGTTCGTAAACATCTTGAACAAACCTTATACCAGTTATGTCTGAGGAGCCTTTACCAAAACACGCCGAAACTAGCGGTGCCACAGCACAGCAAACCAATATAAAAGCAATTGTCAAAAATTTGTTTTTCACTATTCTCCTTATATTTATTGACGCCAATAAATAATAGTATAACTTACAACTATATGGTACAATTTTTGCCCCGCCCTTGTCAACCAATTTAAAATAGTTTTGGTACAAAGAACCAAACCAAATATATTTAACAACATCTCAAAGTTAAACACAGCCAGTTGTATTTTAGCAAGCAAATGGAGGACATCTACTATTGCTACTAAATTGACCGCTGCAAAATGTAGCTACGAGCGCAAGCCCTATAATACCCCCCTAATTTTGCGTGGATTTTGGAGCAAGAACAAGGAGTTGCCCTTTTATCCACGAGCGAGTTTAGTTGTACCTAACCTTGTATCCCCCTAATTTTGCGTGGATTTTGGAGCAAGAACAAGGAGTTGCCATTTTATCCACAAAGGAATTTAGTTGTGCCTAAATGACCGAGTGGTAAAATGGCAACGACGCAGTTATTGCCCAAAAGACGCGCAAAATTTATGAGATGGTTTCAACAACAATACAATTACTCCCCCCATCTCTGATTGTAGAAATGCCGCAAGTAATAACCACCTTGTCGCCTTTTTTTACAAGTTTTGCTTGCTTGGCTGCTAAAATGCAGTCGTCTATCTGGGCATCCATAGAGCCAAGTTTTTTACGGAGCATTGGTTGTACGCCATAGTAGGCAGAAAGTAGTTGATAGGTATCTTCTACAAAAGTGCAACCAAGGATAGTGCAAGCTGGGCGATATTTGCTAATAGCTATTGCACTGTCGCCCCCTTTTGTTGCACATACTATTGTTTTTGGCTGCAACGAATAGTTAAGAGCCGCCGCCGCATAGCCAAAACTGCCGTAAAAGGAGTCGTTTTCTGGCTGATAATACATAAATTCGTTGTTGGTTTGATGCTCTTCGGCCTGCGAAATTACCTGAGCCATTGTTTTAACAGTTAGCACTGGATATTGTCCCGCGCTTGTCTCTCCGCTAAGCATTACGCATGCAGTACCGTCAAATATGGCGTTTGCAACATCCGAAATTTCTGCGCGGGTTGGCCTAGGGTTTTTAATCATACTTTCCATCATTTGAGTAGCCGTTATTGAAAGCTTGCCATATGCGTTGCAATGGGCAATTAATTCCTTTTGTATCTCTGGAATTTTAGCAAAATCTATTTCTACCCCAAGATCGCCGCGCGCCACCATAATGCCGTCGCTAACTTCGATAATTTGATGTGCATTTTCTACGCCACCACGACTTTCTATTTTGCTTATAATCTTCATTTGCGGTCTGCCAAATTTGGCAAGCAATTTACGCACCTGAAGGACGTCATCTGCGCAAGACACAAAACTGATTGCAAGTAAATCTGCTTTTTGCTCGCACGCAAACTGGATATCCGCCTTGTCTTGATTGCTTATATAAGGCATCTGCAAATCGACGCTTGGCACATTTACACCTTTTCTGCTAGCTAGTTCGCCGCCATGCAAAACTTTTGTAACAATTTCTGTTGCCGATGTAGACTTGACAACTAGCTGAATATTTCCGTCGTCTAATAAAATTTTTGTACCTTTTGTTACTAAACTTGGAAGCTTTGCATAACTTATGCTAACCATTTTTTGATTGCCTACAATCTGCTTGCTTGTTAGCACAAACTCTTGGTTGTCTACCAAAGTTACTTTTCCGTTTTCTACCTGACCAACTCTTACTTCTGGGCCCTTTGTGTCTATCATAATAGCAACTGGCAAGCCAAGCTGACTGCGGATTTGTTTTACATCGTCTATCATTGCTTTGTGGCTTTCATGCGTGCCGTGGCTCATATTGAACCTTGCCACATTCATGCCCTCGACAATTAATTGTTTTAGTATCTCTGGTTTGCAGCATGCAGGGCCAACTGTGCAAACTATTTTTGTTCTTTTCATTATATTATATTGCCTCCTTATTTGTAATTATATATATATTATAAATGTTAGTGGTTCAAAAATCAAATGTTGTACAAATTTACTTAAATTTTATTTTGCCCAACTAATTAATTCGCAAAAAAATTACTTTTTAGTTTAATAAATGGCATTACAAGTCAGTATTTTTAACTTTAAAATACAGTTAGCGGCACCAAAAATGCTAAAATTTTAATATGGAATTTTTAATTTTTGGCAGTTATGCAAGATTAAAAGCAAGGCTTGCAGATTATAAAAAAGTTAAGCTTTTTACTGATGCATCTGTTCCAGAATGGGCTAAAACTAAAATAATTAACGCCATTAAAGAAGCTGGCTGTAATATTGTTGCAGTTTGCTTGCCCGCTAGCTTAAACAGCGAAGAAAAAGCCGCCGCCTTAAATTCTAGCGCAGAAGATTATGTTGTTGCCCTAGGCGATGCACTTACAAGCAGCATAGCCAAATACTACGCATATTGCCATATTAAACCGCTTGCAGTTATCCCCTTTGGCGAGATTGCTGAACATACGTTTTCTAAATATTCTTATTTAAAGGATGTAAAATTTTGTTTTTATGTGTGCGAAAGTCCGCAGTTTGTGTTTATAGACGAGGAGTTTTTTACCTTAGAACAAGTAAATAGCATGTACAAAATTTTGTCATATAAAAACATTGTTGTCTTTGAAAAAGAATTTGAACAAGTTATCTTTAAGCGTTCAGAGAGCAGAATATCCAACATTGTAGATTTAATAAACAGCGCAGAGCCTACCCTACTAAAAGTTGCTAAAACTTATGCAACAATAGGGTTGTCTATAAACGAAACGGGCACAAACGCCATGCTTGGCAACGAATATGTTTTGCAGTGTCTAATGGCATTGCAAAATAGATCTACAATAAATAATTTGTTAGTTTCTACAAATTTACTTTTTAAATTTTACGACTGCATGTTTAGATTTCCCGTTTTACAAATAGAGCCAAACTTAAATTTGCATTTAAAGCGTCTTAAAGATTGCTACTATATAAGCTATTTGCAGGGAAACAGCATGCTTGCCCCACTGCCTAGCACTATGCAGTTAAAAAATTTACGCGGCGCACTTAACGCATATTATCCATACTTTAAAGCCAAATTAGAAACCTGCAAGACAAAATTTGTTGCAAGCCAAACCAATTTAAACAACAATCTTGCACTATCTGCGTTGGCGTTAGCGCCGTCGCTGTGCAGTAATAACAATATTTTGCGTTTGGCACGAGACCTTGGATATTTTGAAAAGTTGCTTAGCGGCAAAAATTTAGAAAAAAATGTATAATAGCTAAAAGTTATGGCAAGTATTGGCTTATAAAAAACCAAAAAGGAGATTTTTTATGAGCAATAAATTTAAAAGATTTATGCGTAAGACGCAACTATTTTTTAAAACTAATTCACTTGCACTAATTGTTTGCCTAACAACAATTTTAACACTTACTATAATAGGACTGGCGGCATTTTATTCTTTAAATGGCGAAGAAGAAATTGTTACAACCCCAGTAGACAATATTATAGAAGAGCCCAGCCTGCCTACTAGCACTACCGAACCTATTGTATTTTTAAGTCCACTAGAAAATATAAACATAACAAAAAATTATGCCGAAGATTATCTGCTAGAAGACTCGACTACCGGAGTTTGGCAAACGCATCAGGGCATAGACTTTGCCGCAGCCGACGGCGACGCTGTGCTTGCCGTTTATAGCGGCACCATAGAAAGCGTTGTTAATGACATTATGGAAGGGCTTGTTGTAACGCTAAAAGTTTCAGATAATATAAAAGTTGTCTATAAAAGCTTGTCTAGCGATGCACTAGTATCTGAAGGCGACCAAGTTAAAGCTGGTCAGCAGATAGGCACGGTAGCCACTAATGTAACCGAAAAAGCAGAGGGCGTGCACTTGCATTTAGAGGTTTGGCAAGACAAAAAACTTGTAGACCCTAACCTATACTTTAGTTTTACAGATAAATAAATTATAGAAGGGATATTGAATAATATTCCTTTTTTTTGTTAATATTTTGCCCTACTTTGTATTACTTTTTTAAAAACATGCTAGACATATGCTCTATTGTGCCAGCGCCAAGCAAAAGCACAGTGTCGTTAGGCTTAATCTGCTTGTTTAATATGGCAAATGCATGGGAAAGACTGCTGGCTGCGGTTGCGTCTTTGCCCTTTGCTATAAGTCCTTTTACCAGCCAGTTGTTTGTTACCCCAGCAATAGGCTGCTCTCTGGCTGGATATATGGGCGGGATTATTATGCTATCTGCGCCGTCAAAGCAATTACAAAATTCTTTATAAAGATACTTAGTACGGCTATAGGTGTGCGGCTCAAAAACAACATGTAATGCCCCAGAGCTACAACCAATAGTTGCAGAAATTGTTGCTGCTATCTCGGTTGGATGATGAGCGTAATCGTGGATAATTTTTGCGCCTTTATATGTGCATATTTGCTGATATCGTCGCTTGCTACTTTTATACTTTCCAAGTGCCATTATTATAACATCGGGACCAATACCTTCTTGCAGCGCCACGGCGGTAGCCGCCAGCGAATTGGATATGTTATGTTTTCCTGGCACAGATAGTAGAACCCTACCCATATTTTGCCCACAGACAAATAAATCGTAACTATATTTGTTTTCTTCGTCAGCGGCAATGTTTTTTGCCATAATATGTGCCGCGTTTGGATTATACTGCTGCATATTACTTACTGCAAAAAGTATGCTAAGCCCACATTTGGTTATTTTCTGGCACCTAGCGTCATCATTGTTTTTTACTAAATATCCACCATCTTTTGTATTTTTTGCAAATTTATTAAATGATTTTTGCAAATTAGCCATTTTTTTAAAGTAGTCCATGTGGTCTTTTTGAATATTAAGTATTACGCTTGCGTAACTTTTAAGTTTTAAAAAGCTGTCGCAATATTCGCAAGCCTCGGTAATAAAATATTCTTTACCGCCTATGTACACATTTCCACCAATCAGCGGGAGTTCGCCGCCTATATGCACGGTAGGATTTTTGCCCGCAAGCAAAAATATTGTTGCAAGCATGCCCGTAGTGGTGGTTTTGCCGTGAGTTCCCGCAACAGAAATAACTTTTTTGTAACCGCGGCAAATGCTAGCTAGCAACTGCGCCCGACTTATAACTTTTATTTTTTGCTCCTTAGCTGCCACCAATTCGGGATTATCTTTGCTTATAGCATTGCTTACTACAATTAGATCAGCGCCAGAAATGTTGCTAGCATGGTGCCCCTTATAAACAGTCACCCCACTAGCAAATAACCTTTTTGTTATATCAGACAAAGTGGTGTCCGAGCCACTAACTGTGTACCCCTTTTCCTTGCAAAGTAAAGCCAGCGCACTTTGCGAAATCCCGCCAATGCCCACAAAATGTATATGTTTCATACTCCACTATATGCAAAGTCCCAGCACCATTGTTAAATTTACCACAAACAAAAAGATAGAACAACAAATATTGCTCTATCTTTAAAAACTTTATAAAACCGCTGTTACACTCTAAATATAAATTGCCACAACTTAATTCAACTGGGTTTTTTATGTAGATTTTGGTGCAAGAACAAGGCGCGAGTGTGCAGCCGCGAGCGAAAGATGTGCCAAAAACTTAGATGTTTAATTAAAAAACTATT
>CAYTHL010000015.1:11662-26501 GCA_964437615.1 uncultured Lachnospiraceae bacterium
AGTTAGCCTAAATGACTACCCGTAAACGCAGCCGCGAGCGAAAGATGTGCCAAAAACTTAGATGTTTAATTAAAAAACTATTTTTATAACGAGTTTTTTATGTAGATTTTGGTGCAAGAACAAGGAATGTACTTTTAATCCACGAGGGAGTTTAGTAGACCTAAATGACCGAGTGGTTAAAAATGCATGACGCCGTTACGGCCAAAAGACATATTAAAATAACTTGTTTTTGTGGCAGATTTTGGCGCAGATAAGTAAGCGGCGAGGCTTACGGGTAGGAGTTTAGTTAGCCTAAATGACTACCCGTAAACGCAGCCGCGAGCGAAAGATGTGCCAAAAGATGCCACAAAAACTAGCGTTTTGAGAACTGTGGTGCCTTACGAGCTTTCTTCAACCCATATTTCTTACGCTCTTTCATGCGTGGGTCACGAGTTAAATAGCCCGCAGCTTTTATATAAGCCTTGTAAGTTTCGTTATTTAGAACAAGCGCGCGTGCAATACCATGACGGCATGCCCCAGCTTGCCCAGAAAGTCCGCCGCCAACAACATTAATAATAACATCGAATTTATCCTTAGCTTCTACCAAAACAAGTGGTTGTTGCACAATTGCGCACATAACGCTTGTAGGAAAATACTCTTCTAGCGGCTTTTTGTTAACTATAATTTGGCCATTGCCGGCAGTTAGTCTTACCCTTGCAATAGCCTTTTTGCGTCTGCCGGTTGCCCATGTATAGGTTGTTTTGTTTGATACTTTCTTTGCCATACTACCCTCCTTTACCTTTTGCCTTCTAGTTGCAATAAAATAGGCTTTTGAGCTTCGTGCCCATGATTGGCATCTTTATAAACTCGTAGGTTTTTAATGTTTTTGCGCCCAAGACGAGTTTTTGGTAGCATGCCTTTTACGGCTAGCATTACAGCTTTATCGCTATCTTCTTTTAAAAATGTTGCATATTGAATTTCTTTAAGCCCGCCGATGTAGCCAGTGTGATGCTGATAATATTTTTGCTCCACTTTTTTGCCAGTTAATACAACTTTATCTGTATTAATTACAATTACATGGTCGCCACAATTTTGGTTTGGTGTATATTCTGGTTTGTTTTTGCCACGCAAGATGCTTGCAACTTGGCTAGCCAAACGGCCAAGAGGCATATTTGTAGCGTCAACCAAATACCATTTGTCAGATTTAACTTCTGCAGTTTGCATAAATGATTTCATAGTTGTTACATTTTCCTTATAAAAAAATTTTTCGCGGATTTAATGCTTGTGAAAAGTAATAACGGGAATTACTATCCTTATTTCAAGCGGGTATATAATAATACAATTTACAAAATAAGTCAATAAATTTTTATAAACTTTTTAGGTAAATATTATTAATTTTGCTTTGTTTAGTCGTCATCTGACCTAAGCGTTTCTACAGAATTTGCTTCGGATGCAGCCAAGTTAGTATTTTCTGCCCATTTTTCTTTTCTTGCTTCGCTCTTTTGTTTGCGTTTATCTATTTGGTCTTTAAGAAGCACTGTAACATAACGGTAAGGTTCCTTTCCGTTAGACACTGTTGTAACTTTTGCGTGGTCCGAAAGAGCGGTATGAATTATTCGGCGCTCGCTAGCCTTCATTGGCTCTAGCTTTACACTTTTGCCGGTAGCAACAACTTTAGAGGCCGTGCGCGCAGCCAAAATTTTAAGGGTTTCTTGACGCTTATTACTATATCCGTTGCTATCTACTACAACGCGCTTAAATTCGCTAGAAGGCTTTCCTTTGTTTGCGATTGTATTTACTAAATAACCAAAGCCCTCTAAGTTTTCACCGCGCTTGCCTATAAATATGGCGGCGTCGGTGCCAGTTACATCTACATAGTAGCAATCTTCGCGCTCTTCTACATAAACATCAACTTCTAGCCCCATAAGCTTTACAAGTTGTTCAACAAGTTGTTTAATTTTAGTTTCGCTCTCTGAATTTTGTTCCAAACTTAGCCTAACTTTGGCCTTGTTAAACAGCCCCGCTTGCTCTATTATGCTAATTTGAACTTGGTCGCGTGTGACGCCAAGTTTGTATAGCCCAATTTCTATGGCTTGGTCTACTGTTTTACCCTCTGTTTCTATACTTTTCATCCCGTTTTCTCCTTTTGTTTGTTATTATTTGCCTTTTTAGTTATTTTTTGCGTTTTTGGTTAAAGCGGCTTTGGTCTATGCCGGTTAGTTGTGTTCGGTTGCCAGTTTCAACCCTAGTTGCGGGCTGATTTAAGCCTTTGCGGGCTACTCTTTCGGCCTCTTTTTGCAATATGGCATCTACTTCGGCCTGTTTTTTGGCAAAGACGGCGTTTATAATTAGGTTAGTTGCCAGACTAATTAAAATTGTCATAAAACTGTTGGTAATTACATAAATACCAAATGCTGCGTTGGTAGTAAGAACAAATATTGCCATGATAATTGGCACTACCAGTTTCATTATTTTTGCAGTTGCGCCTTGAGGATTTGCAGCATCTGCCACTTGGCGAGCCTTCTTGTTTTTGCTTTTGTTGCCAACATCATTTACAAACATGCTTGCTATCGACAGCAAAACAGAAATTATGGCAAGCAAATAGTAGCCGTTCCAAGAGCCAGTTTCGGCCTCGATGCTGTCAGAAATTGTGTTAAATACAATTAAATCGTTGCCTTCTCCAAGTTTGGCAACATAATTTATGTACTCGTCTACCTTGCTGCTGGTTGCCATACTTTTTAGGCTAGAATAGTCTGGGAAGGGGTTTTTGTGACCGTCGGTAACCCAAATATTTTTTACCCAAAGCCAGTTTTGCTTAACGCTAGACCACTGCTTTTTTACGGCAGCTGTGGCGGCGTTTGTTGCGTCGTTATATTTTGTATAAGCGCTTTGATAGTTGGCAGTATCATCGTCTGTAGCCGTTGAACTATTGTAATTATTAACAGTTTCCATGTCGGCAAAATAAAGCTCTAGCGCAGAATTAAGCGCCTCTGTTTCTTCCTCCGACAAATCCTGCCCGCTAGATAGTGTTTGCTCTATTTGCTCTAACATTTGGCTGTCTTGTATATAACTGAGTGAGGCTGTGCGCTCGTAAGTTGTTCTAAGAGTGTCGTACTGCACTATGGCTTGATAGCTAGACAGCTTTCTTAAACTAGAGAACAAGGTTAAAAAGATAGTAAATGTAAGTACTAAGTTAAGTAGCATTACAAAGCAGCTACCAAACACATTGTTACCTTCCCTTTTGTAAAGCAATTGTGTTTGCTGCTGAATCATTTGCTGATTGTCGCCATACTTTTTGCGTAACCTTGCTATTTGTGGCGCAAGTTTTTGCTGAGTTAGAGATGTTTTTTTACTTGTATACTTTATTAAAAAATCTAGCGGACTAAGCACTAGCTTGACAAAAAGTATAAGCACTAAAATTGTCCAGCCGTAGCCGCCCCCTACCCAACCGTGTATCCAGCTGATAAGGTTTGCCCACATTCCGCTTGGTGCGCTAACCGATGCAACAATATTTGCTAAATTCATAAAATTCTCCTATTTTTTGTGAGGGGGGGCTGGCAGCCGCCCTGCGGGGCGGCTGCGCCGCGCGCGGTATACCCAGCAGAAATTGGGTTTATAGCGGTTGCCCATGCCGCGCGTGGCCGCCACTTGGCGCTTACGCGCCCAAGTGGCGCCGCCAGCCCCCGTGTCAAATTTCGGCAGAAATTTGACAACCCCCTGCTTTTAACCCACACCTACATTAGATTTTTGTAATATCCTTTAGGGTTTATTGGCACATAATCCTCGCCGCCTTTTGTAAACGGATTGCAACGCAGCATTCTGCCAATTGTTAACCCTAAACCTTTAAAAAATCCCCACTGCGCAAACGCTTGACTGCCATACACAGAACATGTTGGCTGAAATTTGCATGTGTGGGGAAGAAATGGGGATATGCAAAATTTAAAAAATGATATAATTGCTATTGCTATGTACTTTGGGATATTTAATATGGCTTTAAAAAACTTTTTCATAAATCTGCCCTATATAGGTTGGCTTTTTTTAGCAGATTTAGTAAATCTGCCCTTAGGCTTTCAAACTTGGCATCTGCGGCACTTGACCTTGCAACAACAATGATATTGTAATTTTTGTTTAAATAAGAAATTTGAGATCTTAAAATTTCGGTTATTCGGCGTTTGATGCGGTTGCGAACCACTGCGCCGCCAACTTTTTTGCTTACAGATACTCCAAGTTTGACATTTTTATTTTTGCTAGGGGCGGCGTAAACTACAACAAACTTGCCGCCAAAAGATCTGCCAGCCCTATAAACATAATTAAATTGATACTTTTTTTTTAGCCTATACTGTTTGCTATACATTTCCCTAGCCTATGCGCAAAGTTTTTTGCGACCCTTGTTGCGGCGCCTAGCAAGAACATTGCGACCACCTTTGGTCTGCATTCTGGCTCTAAAACCATGAACCTTGTTTTTGTGTGCTTTTTTTGGCTGATAAGTCCTTTTCATAATTTGCTCCTTTAGATTAGTAATATAAATTGCAGTATATAATATTTTTACCTATTTGTCAAGAATTTTTAGTAAGCATAATTGCACTTTTAATAATTTGTTTTGCTTTAAGTTTTTTTAATTTTCTTGTTGGCAGCAAAAAAATTGGCGAGTTGCCAATTTTTTGCTTGTTTTAAATTTCTGTTCCGCCTATTAGTTCGGCTTCCCCAACTTCTAGGTCTTCTTCGGTAGTGTCACCTGTATTGTCAGTTTCTTCACTACTGCTATCATCGGTATTGTCAGTTTCTTCACTACTGCTATCGCCAGTAGTGCCAGATTCTTCGTCATCTACAATTTCGTCGTTGGTTTCGGTTTCTGCTGACATTTCGGCAAGCTCTTTTGGCGTGTAAAAGTTTACTCGGTGCAATAAAACATTGCTATCGTCGTCTTCTACAAAAACATAAATATAGTTATTAATAAGTTTATTTGTTAAAAATCCGTTTGCTTCTTCTATTGTGCTTGTAGAAAGTTTTGTTGGAGACACTTGCTTAAAGTTTTCGCCACTTTCTTCTGCTAGGCTAGAGTTATACATAACTTTGTATAAAATGTTGGAGTTTGTAAAGATAATGTAATCTCTTACAACTTCGGTGCTATCCTCGGTAGATGTAACGCTGTAGGTATCTACAAAACTTATGCTAGTGGTGCTAGAATTAAAGGTATAAACAATAACATCAAATACAAACTCGGTGCTGTTTTTAAGTTGAAAATATCTAATTGCGTTGGCGTCTGAATCGTAGCAAAGTACAGACAACTTATAGTCGCCCTCTATTTCTTCTTCGATAAACACAACATTGTCGTAACTTACATTGCTTATAGCCTTTGCTATGCCGTTTTGATTAGGGCTGGCGTAGTTTAGCCCGTCGGTAACGGCAATGTCGCCAAGCTGAGTATCGTTAGTTATGTCAAAAGCATAAATATAGGCATTGCTATCGAAAGTTGCAGTAAATACTAGTTTGCCGCCCCTAATTGTTAGTAAGCTTAGCGTTATGCCTTGGCTTATAAGTCTTTCGCCAGACCCGTCAGCTTTTAGCATGTATACTTTGTTGCCAGTTTGAATTTCGTCGTAGGTTTCTACAGCCTTTGTGTAAAAGATGAATTGGTCGGCGCTACTGCTTTGTGTAGAAAGCTTGTTTTCGCCCATGTTTTGACTAAATAGCACAGATGTAACGCTGGTTTTTTTGAATGCAACCTTTGTAGTTTTGTCTATTTTAATGCTGGTTAGGGTTTTTATGCTAGTTTCGTAGACAATAAGATATAACCCGCCGTTTAGTTTGTAGTAGGCAAAATCTATTGTTTCTGACTCGCTATTTTGGTCTGTAGTAAATAGCTCTTGAGTAGTGCCGTTAACTAGGTCGTAACGCATAAACTTGGTTTTGTAATAAAGCACTTCGCCAGACTTGTTTTTGCCGGCGCTTGGGCATGTATAATACAGCCAATCCCCTATAATAAAGATTGAGCCGTTGCTGTAGCCAACTAGGCTATCTACAACTTTTGTATACTTGGCGCCCTCGGCAATGGTGCCGTCCTCGGATATTTTTACCTTGTAGACGCTGCCCACAGTTTTGCCGCCGTTATTTGTGCCGTCGTTATCTAACTGACCGTTTATAAAGTAAAGGTATCCGTTATAAATTAGGCTGGTTCCGCCGTTTGATGTTACCTTGTCTGTCGCTGTAGTTGTAGCGCTATAAACTGCCTTTTTGCAGCCAACAAACCCAAAAACGCAAATTGCACACAAACATATGCTAAATAAGCTAAGAAAGAATTTTTTCACAATATGCCCTCTTATAGTAGTTGAAATAAGAATATTTTATATAAATATACACTACCCGTAAAAGTTTGTCAACAACGCAAGACAAAATTTACATTTTTTTGTTTGCATTTTGTATTTGTCTAATTTGTTTTTACATTGTTTGTTAAATAAAGCGGCTTGCCGTCGGCGGCGCTAAAAAATTGTATTTTGTAAAAATTGTCACCCGCTAAAAAGACATTTTTTGATAAATTAGCCTTTGCTTGCGTAACTTTTAGTTGCTCCCCCACCCCTATTGCAAACGGAAAACCTAAATAATAAAGAACGCCCACAACCTTATTATTGCCGCTAGCGGCTAGTTTTACCCACCTGCTGCTTGCAAACTTGGCGCCAAGAGCTGCGCATGGCTTGCCCATAGCAAAAAGTTTGGCAAGTTTGCTTTTTAGATAATCAAAAAAATAAGTAGCAAGAACAGGTTTGCCAAAAACTTTTTCTAGCCCCGCCAAATGCTGACTGTTTGTCTTACAAAACTCTGAGTACGCTACAATTTTGGGCGCAGAACTTTGGCTATTTGCGTTTGAAAGATTGTTTTGTTTGCCCCGCAGCGAAAAAGCGACAACAGCCAAATATGCATTTTGCAGCGTCTGCAAACTATTTGCCGCATACAAAGACAGTTTTGGAATAACCACGGCAACATTTTCTGGCGTAACTGGGCAAGGTAGCTCTATTTTTGTGCCTTGCTGAGCTACTGGGGCAGCAATTACGGCACCATTTACAACAACATACGCCACAACGGGAACAAAATTGTTTAAGGCTATAGCCATGCTGTACCGGCTGTTTTCCTTTTTTATATGCGCATAGCCAAAAACCTGATTTTGGTCAGTTATTTGCGGCTTATGGTCTATAAGCTGATATTTTTTTAATAGCACAAAATGGCTAGAATATTCCACTAATTAATTTTAGCTAAATTTTATTAAAATTTTTGCAAAAATTTTGATGAATTGTGGCTTGTTTTGTCTAATTTTGTAATAGTTTATGCAAAGTAGCAAACTGCTGAGGCAAAAGTTCTTCAGCGCGCACATTTTCTTGCAGTTTTAGGTTAGATAACGCCGCCAAAATTTGCTCTTTTTTGTAAACTCTGCCAAGATTATTTAGTAGCGTTTTGCGACGGGCAAAAAAACAGTGCTTGGCAAACTCGACGACGCTAACATAGTCTTGCGGGCGCCCAGTGCAGTCTATGCGCACTACGCTGCTATCTACATTTGGCTGCGGGGTAAACATTTTGCGGCTGACTTTTCGGGTAATTTGCGGCGTTCCGCACAGCTGCACCATTACGCTTAGCACACCGTAATCTTTAGTTCCGGGGCTAGCTGCAATGCGGTTAGCAACTTCGGCCTGCACCATGACAGTTATGCTATCAACTTTTAAATTGCTAGAAAGTAGCCTTGTTAAAATTGGGCTGGTTATGTAGTATGGCAAATTTGCCACCACAGAAAAGTTGTCGCCAACCAAAGCCTGCAAATTTTCGTCTGTTAAGCTTAAAAAGTCGGCATAAATAACCCTACAATTTTCAAAACCACCAAGCGAATGCTCTAAAACTGGCTGCAAAGTGCTATCTACCTCTACAGACACCACTTTTTTTGCCGTTTTTGCAAGTTGCGCAGTTAGCGCGCCTGCGCCGGCACCAATTTCTAGCACCGTGCTGGTGCTATTTATGCCGCTGTCTAAAACTATTGCCGACAGCAAATTTGTATCGGTCAAAAAATTTTGACCAAATTTCTTTTTAAATACAATATTTTTCATTAGAATAAAATTAGCACATTTGTGACATGCTAGTCAAGAACAAAAGAGTTAGTGCGAAAGAATACATTTTTGCGGCGGCCAACCATTGTTGCCGCTAATTTTGTGCAAAAAAATTAAAAAAATTAAGCATAAAAATATTTTTTTTGCTATTCTATGCCGTAAAATCGCTTGGTATTGGCGGTAGAAAGCTCGTCAAATTTTTCTATGCTCATTTGCAGCAAATCTGCCACCTTTTGCGCCGTAATTAGCACATTTTTTGGCACATTTGTTGTACCCCTTAGCGGCACTGGCGCCAAATATGGACAATCAGTTTCTACCATTATTTTTTGCTTGTCTAGCTTGTCAAAATAGCTTATGTCCGTCTTTTTGTAGGTAACATTGCCAGTAAAGGAAAAGTAGCAACCAAGTTCGGCAAACTTTTCTGCGTACTTGCTGCCCTCGCTATAGCAGTGCATGCAAATATTTGTAGACAGTTTTTTGCGCGCATTTTGCAGAATTTCCAAAACGTCATCGGCAGCATCTCTACAATGGACAACCACAGGCAGATTTAGCTGTGCGGCAAGCTGCAACTGCTCTTTAAACACCTGCTTTTGCTGCTCTTTTTGCTGGTCTGTGATTGAATAATGGTAATCGAGCCCTATTTCGCCAATAGCCACCACTTTGGGGCTGCTTGCAAGATTTTTTAGTATATTTATGTAGTCTTTTGGCAAATTTTCTATATCGTATGGGTGAATGCCAACTGTTGCGTACACATTTTGGTAATTTTGCGCAAACAAAACGCCGCCCTTGCTGTCGGCTAAATTTGTGCCTATATTAACTATGGCGGCAAGGCCGTCGGCTTGCATATTTTGGGCAATTTCTTTGCCGTTTAAATTTTTGTCTAACAAATGAGCGTGTGCGTCTATCATAAAATCTCCAACATAAGTTCCACCCCGCCGTCATAAACTTTTACTATGAACAAGGTTTGGCTTATTTTATTAATTACTGCCCTAACAGCGCTGACAATTTTTGACCCGTCTAGCGTGCTAACTGGGCTGGTTAGTGCCGGCAACAAAGCAGTGACACTTTGTTTAGAGCTTGTTGCAATTTACGCTGTTTGGCTTGGCATATTTAATATACTACAACAAACAAAACTTAGCAAGTGGCTGAACAAACTTTTGTCGCCGCTTATAAATTTAATCTACGGCAAAAACACTCTTAGCCCCGAGAGCAAACAGCTGGTTGCCATGAATATGTCGGCAAATATTTTGGGCATGAACGGCGCCGCAACCCCGCTTGGCATAAAGGCGGTAGAAAGCATGAATAAGGAAAACAAAACAGGCAAAGCCACCTTTGGCATGATAATGCTTGTTGTAATTAGTTGTACAAGCTTGCAACTGCTGCCAACTAGCATTATTGGGCTAATGACAAGTGCCGGCAGCAAAAATCCGTCCGCAATAATTGTCCCTAGCCTAATTGCTGGGGCTTGCAGCACAGTTATAGGCATACTGCTGGTGCATCTTTTTCATTTTGTAGAGATAAAAATTGCAAACAGGAGAAAAAATCGTGGCTAGTTACATTGTCCCTATTTTGCTACTTTTGCTTTGCATTTACTGCTTTTTTAAAAAGATAAACGCTTACGACAGCTTTGTTGGCGGCGCAAAGCAGAGTGTAGATGTATGTGTGTCTACTTTCCCTTATCTTGTTGCTATATTTTTGGCGGTAGAGTTATTTAAAATTAGCGGGCTTAGTGCCGCCCTAAGCAACTTGCTTTCTCCCGTTTTTGGCGCGCTGGGGCTGCCAAAAGAATTAACCGAATTTTTGGTATTGCGCCCATTTACTGGCAGTGGAAGTCTGGCTATGCTAAGCGAACTTTTTGCCACCTACGGGGTAGACAGTTATGTGGCTAAGTGTGCCGCCGTTATTATGAGTTGCAGCGAAACAACCTTTTATGTAGTTGCCCTATATTTTTCTAGCACCAAATTAAAAAAGCTAAAATACACCATACCGGTAGCCCTTCTTGCCACCTTTTTGGGCAGCATTTTGGCGTGCTGGATTTGCAAATTTTTATAAATTTAGCCAAGCAAAAAAGCCAGCCAAAACTGACTTTATCATAGTTTTTTTAATAACCTTTTAAAAATTTGGCAGCTAAAATAAATTTTATTATTGTGGCTGATTTGTATCCTCGCTTGGCTCCAAATCTTTTAATAATCCAAAATTTTTAAGGGCTGTTGTTCTTTCTTTTGGGGTTAATTGAAGGTTGTCGGAATATTCGTCTATTTTTCTTCTAATGATATAATATTCTAGCGAATTTTTAGTTTTTAGCACTTGAATAAATGTTAATCCGTTGTTATTTACTTGGTCAACTAGTTTTTGATTTGTTGCAAGTTTAATCAAAAGGCTAGATTCTGGATACTCCACCGCCAGATAATGGCCAATGTTGTTTCCATAGATATCTTGCTGCATAACAGCTTTTTTGTGACTTATAAATTTGTGCATAAGTTTAGAAAATACTTTATCGTTACCGATATCTATGTCGCCGTCTAGGTTTGCCCTGCCTTCAGGAACGCCGTCTTGACCATAAAACATGGCAATGAACATCCCGATATTGGCCCCTCTAACGGCGTCAGTTAGGCAGCACACCTCTTCGTCATTTACTGCACGTTCTACAACTGGCGAAAACCTATGCATAGCGGCAAAACAAGCTAATGGCAAATAAGGTTCTTTTACATCTAAAAGCCCCGCGGTGTTGTATTTATACGGATATTCTACTATAGAGTATGGATACTTTAAAATTTCTGGATGTTTTATTGCCGCTGAAAGCAAAATAGTTTTAAAATTTTTAGCTGTAAACTTATCAAAATCTGAATATTTTTTTAAATTGGCTAAAATTGGTTGCAGTTGTGGGCTAATGGTGTACCCTTTTAAATTTTCAGCAAATTGCTTTTCTTTTTTATTGTAAGATAAAATGTCGGTTTCTGTAGACCTTTTATTATTAAGACTTTTAAACCCTAGTGCCATAAAATTCTCCTTTGTTAGTTTATAATATCACAAAATAAAATTTTGTCAACAGCAAGAATAAAAAAGCTTAAAAGTTTTTTAAAATTATATATTTTAGTTGTTTATTATAGGCTTAACAGCGCCAGCAATTGCTAGATTATCTATTTTTAAGCCAACTTTGCCATTTTTGGTGGCAGTAACCAAACATAAACTTATTTGTTTGCCCTCTGCCCCGCTTACAAAACATACGTGTTTTGGCTGCAAGGACGCTGAAATAAGTTCGCTGCACAGCTCGGCAAACCTGCTACTTGGGTAAACCATGTAAAATTTGCCGCCAAATTTAAGCAGTTTAGACGCAACTTGCACTAGTTTGTGCAAGTTTATATTAATTTCGTGTGTGGCGGATGCTATTGCTGGGTTTGGGCAAACTTGCACCCCGTTACCTGCGGCAAAATATGGAGGATTTGCCACAACCACATCTATCTTTTTGCCGGCAAGCAGATTTGGTGCTTCGGCAATGTCTGCGTTGTATACATGCAAATTGCTAATGCTATTAATTTTTATACTTTCGCGGCACATGTCGCAAAGCGAAGAAGATAACTCAAAACAATAAAACTCGGCAGCCTTTGTTTTCTTTGTGCCAAGTATGCTAATTACTCCGCTGCCCGAGCAAAGTTCTACAACCACATCTTTGGGCGCAGCCTTAAAATAGTTGGCAAGCAGCACTGCATCGGTGGTAAAACAATAATCTTGCGAGTCTTGCACAAGCATAAGCCCGCCACATTGAAGGTCGTCTAGCCTACGCATTTGCCCCGCTATTGTCGGCTGGTGCGCCAACTGGGCATACTGCGGCGCAAGTGCCACAGCTTATGCAGATGCTAGGGTCTATAACCACGTTGCCGTTTGCGTCAAAGCTTATTGCTCCAACCGGACATGCACCCACGCACGACCCGCATTTTATACATTTATTTTGATTAATTTTGTATGCCATTTTTATTCTCCTTTGGCTTTATTTGCTATTTTTTTGTTTCGGCATTTTTGTTGTAATTAGAGTTTTTTTTGCCGTAATGTTTTTTGTGATAAAAATTCTTCTTATGCCCGCCGCCGTTTTCTGCATTTGCCAAACTTTCTGTATTTGCCGCATTTTGTTGTACTTGCGGATTTTCTTGCGGCTCAACAAATTCTAGCCCGTATTTTGGTTTTTCTGCAGCAGAACTGCCGCTAGTAGGTTTGTCTTTGCTAAAATTTTGATGATTATTTTTGCTATCTTTTATATTGGCCGGCGGATTTCCGTTTAGATTTTTGTTTTTGTTTGTGGTTTTGTTAAAACTGCCCGAAACCAACTCGACATTTTTTGGTTTAATAGTTGGGTTTTTAAGCTCTTCTAACGAAAAGGCCTCTATACTTGTGGTGTCGTCGTTGCCGTTTATGCGTACCGACACCATTTCTCGTAGAATATCGTTATAAACTACAGTACCCTCGCCACTAGGAGTGGCAATTGTGCTGCCAACTTTTGGCATTTTCTTTAAAATTTCTTCGTAATTAGAATTTTCGTATGCCAAACAGCACATTAGTCTGCCACAAAGCCCGCTTATTTTTGTTGGCGACAAGCTTAGTCCTTGCGTCTTTGCCATTTTTACAGACACATGACCAAAGTCGTTTAAAAAGCGTTTGCAACAGCATATTTCGCCGCATGGGCCAAACCCGCCTTTTATTTTAACTTCGTCCCGCAGCCCAATTTGACGCAATTCTATGCGCGCGTGCAAACTGCTTGCAAGCACTTTTAATAGCTCCCTAAAATCTACCCTATCTTCGGCGGTAAAATCTATTACAATTTTGCTGCCGTCTAGGCTATAGTACGCCCCCACAACCTTCATTTTAAGCCCAAGTTCGGCAACTTTTTGCTTGGTTAATTTTGTGGCTTTTGCCGCCCTTTGTGCGTTTTCTTTATCTAAATTTATGTCTTGCTCGGTGGCGCGGCGGACAATTTGGGCTAAATCTTCGGATAGCTCCTTTTCGTCAACTTGCCTATAATGGCACAAAACTGTGCCTAAACACTGCACGCCACTAATGTCTGCTACAACCCTTTCCCCCGCTTTGTAATCTTCGGTGGCTAAGGCGTACCTAAACTTATCTATCGGCTGGCAATTTAGTGCAATTATTTTTTGCATTTGCTTTTCTCCTCGGCTAGGGTAAACAAAAATTTATCTACCACCGCCGTTGCGTTTGTATTATAGTACAAATCTTCCTTGCAATGCAAACATTCTGCAATTATTTTATTTATTGCAGCAAAATTTAGCCCGCTTGCTATAGTTTTTAGTTTGTCTATGCAAAACTTGCTGGTTACCAAGTTTTCGGCGCCCGCTAAAATCATAGTGCAGTCGCGCAGAAGCAGCAATATAACATCAAAAAGTTCTTTTTTGTCCACCGTTTTTGGCTCTAGACGGCTAGAATAGTAAAGCAGTTTGCTGCTGCTATCTAGGTTTTGCAGCATGTCTAGTACGGTGGCGTGCAAGTTTAAAAACTCGTCAGAAACCAACTTTTTTGCAAGCGTTATGCTGCCCCCAGCGTTTGCCGCCGCTATCTGCGCCGCGTTTTTCTCTGCCCCGTCTTGTAACAAAATTTGTGCAATTAGGCTGCTTTCTAGCGGCTCTGGAACTATGGTTGTAACCCGGCTTAGCACAGTTGGCAATACCAGCTGCGTACTTGCCGCTGTAAGCAAAAAGATAACTTTGCGTGGCGGTTCTTCTAGGCTTTTTAAAAGTTTATTTTGTGCGGCTTCCCCCATATTTTCGCAGCCAAGCAAAATGTAAACTTTATAGTCGGCTTGGTAGCATGCAACTGCCAAGTTTTCTATAATGCTGCTAACGGCATCTACATCTATTTTGGCGTTTTTGCCAAAAATAAGTACGTCTGGGTGCGCACCCTTTTGCACCAAAGTATAATTGCTGCCCGTAAAATTGCTTGCAAGCAAATAGCTCATTTCTTCGGCAAAAATACTGTCGGCAGTTTTAATTAGGTAGGCGTGACTGTTTTTGCCATTTGTAAACTGCTTTAAAATTTGCTTGTACTGCGTGTTTTGCTCAATTAGCTGATTAAGTACCATACATTTACCCTACCACACAACAACAAAAAAGTCAAGGAACATTTGCCCCTTGACTAAATGAATTTATTTTTATATAGCCTTATTGTATTGTTTTGCCCGTCATCCTAAGCCGCGGCACAACCTTTGCCGCCGCTAGAAATAACTGCAATTGTACCAATTCTCTAAAAATATGGCAAGGGTTGCTTATTTTTATACAGCTTGCAAGTACTTGCGTAAAAAGAAACAACTTTAGTAACAATAATCTACTAATGCAATGCTTATTGTTTTTATTGACGAAGTAAGTGTAAAGGTGTATGTTCTACCAGATGTGGTATAACTTATCCCAGAATCCTCTATTTTTGTGCCGTTTATTAAACAGTAATAATCCCAGGATTCATCACTTTCGCCATGATCATTTGGTATTGTTACGGTTATGGTAGACCCACCGGTTAAATTATAAGTTCCAAAAGAAGAAATACTTGATCCGTTTACAGTTATAGCAGCTGTCCCACTCCAAGCAATATATACAGTACTACTTATTACACCAGCATCATCAACATAGTATGGGTCACCAGCTTTTAAACTATCAAGACTATCAAAGACTACATAATTCATTAGTACCGAACATTTTCTAAAGAATGCGTACCTTGTTACACTGCCAGTTGTTGTAAATTGGTAAGTCATACTGGTGCTTGTGAGAGAAGTAGTA
>CAYTHL010000016.1:0-24364 GCA_964437615.1 uncultured Lachnospiraceae bacterium
ATTATACCTTTTCCATCAAGGATTTCCAACTGATTGATTGTAAAATATTGTTTTAGCCTTTTAGAAAATTTATTTAATGTGCATATTTTTTATCAATTCTGCAACACCCCAAATATGTCCTTTTTTATCCTGTGAAATGGTAACAACCTTCTACTGATATTTATTTTTGTTTTCTTTGGACCATTTTTCAAGCACGGAAACTGCATATTCTCGCTCAATATTTGGCGCTATTTCAATGTTAATTTTAGAAAGTTTTGCCAATGTTTCTGGGTCAGTTTCAACTTCTTGAACAACATACTTACTTGAATCTTTAAGTGTTGCCCCATACACAACTTTTTTAATTGTTTATAGAAAATAACCCCCATACAAATCAGGCATGGTTGACAACTACTATAAATAGTTGCACCTTCAAGCCCTCCGTACAATCCACCAATTCTCGCGCCAGCACCACCGTTTTTGATTGCATTTTGGATGACACGATATTCGCTGTGGGTGTAAAGCCTGTCGCCATAATTTTTGACAATCGCATCACTTCTGCCTATAATTTTGTCGTCTTTAACAAAGAACTCCGCGACATGCGCTCTATCTCTAAAACGCCAATTTGGATTGTTCTATCTAAACTTTTTCCAACACTTTTCTTTCATAAAGGTTTTGATTGTACTAGTATCTTTGCCTTCGTAATATTCTACTAAAAGTTTTTTATATTCAGGGACTTCTTTTTCTGGAATGATAATTAGTCCCTCACCTTTAGAAATTAAAAAATGGTTGGCGAATATCACTGAAGCACGTTTATTACCATCGTTAAAAATTTGAGTTTTCATGGCGTACAAGCACAATTCTATTGCTTTATCAATATTTGGAATACTACTTTCAATTATGCTGTTTATTTGCTCTTTTACATCAATCTCGTTTGGAATTGGAGGAACGTAGGTAGAACCACCGATTGAAACAGGTACCCCTCTAATCCTACCACCTTCCTTATAAAAGCCTTCATTTACAAGTCCGGCAATGTAAGAAAGAATGTAAAAGTCAGTTTTTGCCTGAATAACGTCTTTATCTATAATGAATTCCCAAGCGTGTTTTAGATTAAGAATTTTCTGAATATCACTTGCTCTCATTCCGCTAACTTTTCCATTTTCAATTATAGTTTCTGTTTGCGGGAACGTTGTAGCAACACCTTCCAAAATGGCTTGGTCGTAGATGTTTGCTTTCATATTTGCCCTTGCAAAATCTAAATTTAATTGAACTTCTGGTGATAACTCACTAGTTGTGTAGTTAAGTAAATCAAGTTCTTTTTCAATTTGTCTAATTGATTTATTTAATTCTCTTGCTTCTTTTGAATATCTCAGTAGTGTTTGATAAAGTTCATCAGAAAATTTATCTATATACTTAGATGTAAGTTTACCAAGCTCACGTTTTCTCATATATAGATATTTGCCACTCTTGTTTTCTTTAATTTCCGGCGTCCCTGAGTATGGTATTAAGTTTAATCTGGTTATTAGGTCTGCCTTTTTTCTTAATAGCTCTTGAATATTATTGAAATTGCTCATTGTAAAGCTCCTGATTTATTTTAGGGAATAATTATATTTATATTTTAGCCATTTATTCCCTAAAAGTCAATAATATATGCAACATTTTATAAAATAAGATTTAAATAATATTACATTTACTTGTGCATAATGGTTTTATAACCAAATCCTATTACCATTAACATCTCAAAAAACTTGGTTTAACAAGTTATTTGAGAGACTTTTGGTAGTAATTTTTAAAATAGAAGTAAAAAGTACAAAAGAGTTTTAGCTAGGTTTAGAATACTAAAAATAGTAAGAATCACATATATAGGTGTCAAGTTTCAAAATAATTGTGTGCCTAAAGAAAAAATACTAGCGTTTTTGCTAGTATTTTAGGACAGTTTAGAAAGTAGGGCTCAAGTTTATGCTATTTTTGTTTTAAGTTGGTAAGGTGGCGGTTCACGAGTTCGAATCTCGTCATTAGCTCCATTAAAGCTCTTCTAAGTTGAAGAACTTTTTTTACGAAGTTCAGCATGGTAATGTCTTAATTGCCAACATTTTTGACTTACAGGCGTTGAATTAATAATCATCATCCTTTTTATATATTTTAAAAAGATTTTTTTGCAAACTATTGACAAGCATATATTGTTTGAATATAATTATCTAACACTGTTAGATAATTTTTGGAGGGGCGTATGGATAGACCAGAGGTTTCAAAAGATATTTATGAGTTACTTTGTTATTCTAAAAGGGGCAAAATTGCAAAATTTTCTGACGAAAGGCTAAAAGGAATTTACATAATATTAAAAATACTTTCGGACGGCGCTGGCGAAGTTACGGCGGGCGACCTTGCCGAGCGGCTTGAGGTTTCTACGCCAAGGATAGCCGTTGCGCTTCAAACCTTAGAAAATAAGGGTTTTATAAAGAAAAACAAATCGGCAAAAGACGGCAGAAAAACCATTGTTACAATTACAGAACTTGGTGTTAGCGTGTTTAAAGACAAAGAAAACCAAGTGATAAAAAAGTTAGAAAGATATTTAACAAAACTTACAGATGACGAACTTTGCAGTTTAAAAAATATCTTGCAAAAGTTAATATCTTAAAGGAGCCAAAATGTTAGAATTAAATAATATAGTAAAAGATTACAAAGCTGGAGATTTGGTTGTTCATGCCCTTAAAGGCGTCTCTGTTGGGTTTAGAGATAGTGAGTTTGTGTCAATTTTGGGGCCGTCGGGCTGCGGAAAGACAACGCTACTTAACATAATTGGCGGGCTTGACCATTACACCTCGGGAGATTTGGTTATTGATGGAATTTCTACAACCAAGTTTTCTGACAGAGATTGGGACACTTACAGAAACGATAGAGTTGGGTTTGTCTTTCAGAGTTATAATCTAATTCCGCACCAAACAATACTAGAAAATGTTGAGCTAGCGCTAACTATTGCCGGAGTTAGCAAGGACGAGCGAGTAAAGCGAGCTAAAGAGGCGCTAGATAAGGTTGGGCTAAAAGATTTGTACAACAAAAAGCCAAATCAGCTTTCGGGTGGGCAGTGTCAAAGGGTGTCCATTGCAAGGGCGCTTGTAAACAACCCTGAAATTCTGCTTGCAGACGAGCCAACTGGCGCGCTAGACACCCAAACTTCTATACAAATTATGGAACTTATTAAGGAAATCGCCAAGGATTGCCTTGTTATTATGGTTACCCATAACCCTAGTCTTGCCAAAAAATATTCTACCAGAATTATTGAACTTTTAGACGGCGAGCTTATCTCTGATAGTAATCCGTATTTGCAAGAAGCCGACAATAAAAAGCCAAAGAAAGGTTTGATAGTAGAAAATGCAAAGCCGAACAAAACTGCCCAAAAAAAGAAGAAAAAATCCAAACTATCTTTTTGGCAAGCTTTTAAACTTTCGGCTAAAAACCTAAAATCTAAATTTAAACGCACCCTTATGGTTTGTATTGCCGGCTCTATTGGTATCATTGGCGTGGCGAGTGTGCTTGCCATTTCCACTGGCGTGCGCAACTATGTGAAATTAATGCAAAATGACATGCTGTCTGGCAACCCTATTACAATCAGCGAAGAAGCTATTAATTTATCTACTCTGTTTGCGGAGGCTAGCACCGACACTCAAAAGCAAGCTCTAACGCAGTCTACAGAACAAAACGGCAAAATAAATGTAAATAGTCTAATTGCCTACTTGGCAGAAAGAAGTGGCTCGCTGGCCAATTTAAAAGTATCCAACGACATTTCAGAAGACTATATAAACTATGTTAGCAGTCTGCCCGAAGAATATTATGCGGCAATAGCATACGACTACGGGCTAGATGTAACTAACAATTTATACACATCAATAAATTTGGAACAATACGGCACGCAAAACCTTTCGCTAAGTGCAATTACCCAAATTTACACAAACATATTAAACGGAACAGATTTTGGAGGGTATGCTAGTTTAATAACCAGCCTGTCGGACAACTTTATGCAACTTATAGATAGCGAGTCCTTTGTGCTTTCGCAATACAATATAGTGTCTAACTCGGCGTCCAGCAAGTTTGCAACCGAGGCAAACGAAATTATGATAGTTTTGGACGAAAACGGCATGCTATCTGACCTTATGCTTGCCCAACTTGGCTACTACACACAAGAAGAATTTATAAACATAATTTACAAGGTTACAGACAACTCTAAGTACGATAGCACCCTAGACAAAACTACCTTTGACTATGACGAACTTTTGGGAAAGACATTTACATATTATCCTAACAACACTATATATACCAAAACAAACTACGATGACCCAGTTTTAAGTGCGGCAAATCCTTTTACCTATTCTGCTTACCAAAATAACGAGTGGGAAAACGGCATAGAACTTAAAATTACTGCAATTTTAAGCCCAAAGGAAGATATTTCTTATGGCTGCTTGGATAGCGGATTTTATTACACGGCAGCCTTTGCCAAGCAGATGATAGCCGACGCCACAGAATCCGAAATTGTAAAGTATCTTACAGATAACGAAAATTTAGGTGGTGCGTTTACCAGCATGAACAATGGCACCACAGATATGGGGGTAACTTACAAATTTAGTTATCATTTTGAGGACAAAACTTGCGAAAATATCACCGGCTTTGTTGGCTCTATGTCGCAAACAAGCTTTATTTTGGGCGCGCAAGGAAGTTCGGCATACACACTGTCGCTTAGGGACATTGGGGGCATAAGTTTGCCAAACAAAATAAGCATCTACCCTACTGACTTTAACTATAAGGACGCAATAACGCAATATTTAGACAAGTGGAACAGCGACGCAACACTAACTTTTGTTAGCAGTAATGGCGAGCAGATTACGCTAACGGCAGCCGAGCGCAGCGAAATTGTCTACACCGACAATCTGTCGCTAATTATTACCCTTATAAACAACATGATATCTATTGTAACCACGGCACTTGTTGCCTTTACAGCTTTGTCGCTTGTTGTTTCTACCGTAATGATATCAATAATAACCTATGTGTCAGTTATAGAGCGCATTAAGGAGATTGGCGTAATTAGGTCGCTTGGCGGAAGAAAGCGAGATGTTTCTAATCTGTTTATTGCCGAAACCTTTATTATTGGTGGCATTGCTGGGCTAATTGGAATTTTAATAACATACATTTTGTCTGGAATTTTAAACTTGATTGTTGGCAGTCTTATTGGCATTAGCACAATTGCATCTTTACCAATTTGGGTTGCTGTTGTTATGATAGCAATTAGTATTGGGCTAACGACTATTTCTGGTTTAATACCTGCAAGTGTTGCCGCCAAAAAAGACCCTGTTGTAGCCCTACGCTCGGAATAAATTTGTATATATAATTTTAAATAAAAATAACATAAATAATGCTAAAAGCCAAATAGCGCAAGGCTTTTAGCATTTCTATTACTATAAATTATTGTAATGTTGTATAGACGGAAAAATTATTTATGATAAATATTTTAAATTTAGCTAAACAGTTAATTTTGCCTAAGGCGAAATAAATTATTGAAGCTAAAAAAGTTGACAAATTTAAGTTAAAACATTATTCTTTAATTAAAGAGGCAATTATGGACACAACAAAGGAAATGCTAAACCAAACCTTGGTTAAAATTTTTAATCAAATTTTGTTTAACGAAGAAGAATATCTAAAAAAGAACTTAACCTCCAACATTACTGTACGCAGCGTGCATATTTTGGAAGCTATTAACACCGCCGCCGAAAACGGTGAGCCGGGCAGCAAAAAGGTTGCTAGCATTTTGGGTATCACTCCCGGCACTCTCTCGGTTGCTCTAAAAAAGCTGATTAACCAAGGCTACGTCACCAAAAAACAGTCCAAAACAGATAAGCGAATTTATAACATTGCCCTTACCCCAAGCGGTAAAAATGTCTGCAAAGTACATGCCGAATACCACCAAGCCATGATAGACATTGTAACTCGCAACCTATCCGCCAAAGAAGAGGCGGCACTTGTAGATTTGCTTAGCAAAATTAAATATTTCTTTTTGCCGTAAATAAAAATTTAATTATAAAAGCAATTAAATTCATGGCAACAACCTTGCCTATAAAATGTCCTTTTGTGTTAATTTTTTCTGCACTAACCTAACAACTTAATTTTTAGCGCAAAAGATGCTAAAAAATATTATTTTGCAAATATATAAAATTAGTTTGACAATCAAAGTATTTTATAGTATTATTAAAAAGTTTAAATTCAAAAGAAAACATGCGTAAATATACTATCACGCCAAATGGAGAAAATATGAAAGTAGCAATAGTAACCGACAGCAACAGCGGCATTACGCCCACCGAAGCTAAAAAATTGGGCGTAACTATTATACCAATGCCGTTTTTAATAGACGGCGAAGAATATTTTGAAGAAATAAATCTGAGTCAAGAAGAGTTTTATAAAAAACTGCTTTCGGGCGCCGATGTTTCTACCAGCCAGCCAAGCATTTACGGCGTTATGGGCACTTGGAGAGAGCTACTAAAAACGCACGACCAAGTTGTGCATATTCCTATGAGTAGCGGGCTATCTGCCAGTTGCGAAACGGCTATGGGGTTTGCAAAAGAGTTTGGCGGCAAGGTTGAAGTTGTAGATAATAAGCGCATTTCTATAACCCAAAAACAAGCCGTACGAGATGCCCTAAAACTTGCCAGCGAGGGCAAAAATGCTGCCGAAATTAAAAAATTTTTGGAAGACACCAGCATGATTGCCAGCATCTACATTATGGTAACCACCCTAAAATATCTAAAAAAGGGTGGAAGAGTTACCCCTGCCGCTGCTGCAATAGGAAGTCTGCTAAAAATTAAGCCGGTTCTGCAAATTCAAGGCGCAAAACTAGACAAATTTTGCCAAGTAATATCTACAACCCAAGGCAAAAAACGCATGCTAGACCAACTTGCTAAAGATTTAGAAACCCGCTTTGCCGAGGAGATTAAGCAAGGCAAAATGCAAATTGCAATGGCATACACCAACTGCCGTGACAAGTGCGAAGAATTTAAAAAAGAGGCCGAGCAGGCGCTTGCAAAATTTGGCCTACCAATTGTTGATGTCGACCCACTGTCGCTATCGGTGTCTTGCCATATTGGTGATGGAGCCCTTGCCATTGGCTGTATGTACAAATATTAAAATGCAAACACAAAAAATACTGCCGTGTGGCGGTATTTTATAGTGCAAGTATTTTTTATTGTTGATTTGCGCTAAACTTCTATAAAAATTATTCTTCGCCTTGCTGTGGGTTGGTTTTAGACTCAAAAATTTCTATCTTTTTTGCATAACATGAATTTAAAACTCCTGCTGCGCTTTCTATCAAACTTGTTCTTACATTTGTAAAATACCTAATAGCGTCCATATCATCACTAACAAATATTTCAGTTTGCAATATTTCATCCAGCGTATCTTTTGCTTTTTTAATATTGCAGATGCAGTGGTCAAGTTCCTTAGATTCTCTATCTTCGGTTATATAATTTTTTACATAATCTATGGTTTTATTTAACTTTTTTACAGCTTTTTCTGCCCTAATTATACTATCCTTTATAGATGTGTCTTCCATATATCCTCCTAATAACGCATGTATTTTAGCACCTTTTTGCAGTCTTGTCAATAGCTATTTTTGCACAAAGACAAGTTTTGCTCTAATTATTGGCTTATCTGCGCACCTTGCCTCTATTATAGACTCATTTTCTTCATCTTTGCGATAAAAATCTAGTTGCACGCCCGCCACACACTCGCTAATAAAATGAATTTCGTAATCGGTAAGGTTTTTGCTTTTTAGTTCTTCGGTAGAAAAACAATCTAGCACAAATCTATTATAAACGCAGTTGTTTACATGGAAATTTAAATCTGTGTCGCCTAGATAAACTGTGCGGCTATAACACAAATCCTGCGGGGTAAAGCTGGCAGAAATCTGCTGAAATTTATCTTCCATGGCACGCTTGTTTTTGTACTTTAAGTTGGTTGGATAATCTATAGACTTAACCGAACGCGGCCTATGGGTGTCTGCATCCAAAACAACCCACTCCATTTTTGCACTAACCAGCACTTTTTTGCCACGACTGATAATACAGTCTCGCTCAAACCTAACGGCGGTTGGCTTAACCATAAAAGTTTCTAATTTTACTGTGTCACCCGCCGTGGGCATGTCAAAAATATGCAATTTAACTTTTGTAATTACCCAAAATGCATTTCTGGTTGCTAAAAAATTGGCATGCTCAAAGCCAAGCGGAATACAATGTTCGGTGGATATATCTTGCAAAAAGCCCATGCAAGCCTGCAAACTAAGCTTGTTTTGGCTATCCATATGGCTTGTTGCAATAAATTGTTTGCGTTTGTAATAACTTTTCATTAAAAATCTCCTAAATTTCACTTAATTTTATATTATTTTTGCACATTTTTGCAGTTTTTTAAGCATAAATACCTAAATTAAATTAATAGTAAGACTGTTTTCTGCAAAATATAGATATTTTTGCTGTAATTTACGCAAATTTTTGCAAAAATACAAATTTAAAGTATTGTAATTTAATAAACTCTGATGCAAAAGTATAACATTTATTTTATACTCTATTTGCCCAGTTCGTCAACTTATTAGCAAAATTTAGAATAAAAAATAGCAGCAAGACATCTGAAGTAAACCCCAAAAGTTAGACAACTTTAGAATGTTCACTTCACTATTGATATGCTTTTTATTTTATTAACTCCATTCTTTCAATTCAAAATTCTTAGAAATGAGGCTTCCATTGTTATTTGATATTTTAAAGTATCAATTGCGCCCCGTTAATAATTTAACTGAAAATTCTGTCTGCAATCTGCCTATCGTATTATACTTAGTTTTTATTTTTTCTCCGTCTAAAAATCATTCTATTCTGTCCGTAAAAAGTGAATAGTTTTATTTGTTTCGTCATTGTCTTTTGTTTTTAGATAGCTTAATAACTAAATTTTGTCTATATCTATATCCTATTTTTAAATAAGTGGCATACTATATTTACCACTTTTTTCAAATTAATTTCTAACAAGTTTTTGTTTCTTTTTTTGTTTTTCTTCTTTGTAATCATAGTCACTGTATGCATCAGAAAAAAGTGAACTATATTGTTCTTTTGTTTTTATAAAATCTCTTTTATGTTATTTGTTTTACATATAAGGCGGATCTTCAACTTGGTCCCAAATATCTCTCACATATTCATCGCCAATTTTGGCATTATTAATAAAATCTTCTCTGTCCTTAAAATATAGTGTACCACATGGCTTTGGTCCTTAGCTTAATTCAATTCCTTTATCGCCATATCTAAATAGCCCATAACTAATGTTGTTAAAATCAAACTACATTTTGCTATAAGAAAATAGTCCATTTAAAAATTCATTTAAGTTGGGTTTGAAAGGCTTGCGCTGTTTGTAAAGTTCTCTAGCTTTGTTTAATGATATAAGGTTAGAGAATATAACCTAATCTGGATATTCTTCATATAAATGCCCATTGTATCAACCGCAATGAGCACACTCGCCTTGGTCATATACATTCACCATGTAGATGTGCCAACAAACTGCACATTGTTTTTTTAAAAATGTTGTCATATATGTTTTTATTTTCCATAATTTCTCCTTTTAACAATAATTAAAACTTGTTAATTGACGCCAGCCATAGTGGAACTGATACCGAGAAATGACACATTAATTAAAAAAGTATTTCGTTAAGTTGAAATACTTTTATTATTGTTCACAATAAATATTGTGAGTTTAATGTAAGTTGAATGCATTTTTAAATCATATCAATTATTAATCTAGTTCGTAATCTGAGAGAACGCGCCTCTCTTTGTTATAAGAAGTGAATTTCTTTTCCCAATTTGGATACTTTTCACTTTTTTTGATGTAAATATCTCTACAAAATGCATAAAATGAGTTTTTTGCTAATACCGCATCAAATGTATTCAAGTTGTAAATAGTTGCAGTCAAACTTTCGCTTGCAAAATCTTTCGGCAGCGATTGTAGGTGACAATTTGGGCATGAGCGAGTCTTTTTTGCTAAATTACTAAATCCTTTATCAAATGTTTCTATGGATATTGGTTCCACATATTCTACATTTCTGTCGCCAAGAATAAGATTGTCCTCGTCTCCTTTGAGTTTTTTTGGCACCTTTACGGCAAGCAGGACATCATGGGTGTTTGTATTTTGGTTCGCTTGTATTTTTATATACTTTTTGTCACTTTTATAATTTATATAATCTTCTAAGGGAAATAAGCAAAAGGAAAAACTTCCGCACCCTGCATCCCAACATGGGTCCCACCCATAGGTGCCTTTTATACCATATTCATCATCTTTTATTGTTACCAGCAATATGGAGTGAGCGCCATTAATTTTATTGGTATCTTTCTTATAAAATATAGGAGATATAAATTCACATTGAATATTTTTATCATTCATCGAATCGATTATGGCCTTTGCGTAACTTGCAAAGCCAGTGCATACAAAGCCCTTATAATGTATTTTTAATTCTGCTTGTTTAGATTGTATAGTGCTTGAATAAGCGGTTAGGAAAGTCCTTGATTTTTCTGCATCTGTTTCAGGTCCAAAACTTTTGTCCTTTTGTTTAGCTTCTGTTTCCAAATCCTCAAAAAGCTTTGGGTAACGAGATGCAATATTTCCAAAATCTTTTGTATCTTTAAAGTCTATGTCCTGATAAACGCAGAGGGTAACATAATGGTGAACTATTAATATTTTTTCAAATGGTGTTAAATTTAATTTTTCAAATTCTCCAACAAAAAAATTTTTGGTATAATTGGCTCCCACAACTTCTTTGTAAGTCCACAGGCTATTTTCATCAAAGGGGAGTAATGCTTTTGGCTTAAATTCTGAAAAATACATAGAATCTGTATAGTAATACAATTCTGACAGTTTTTCCATTTGTTCGGTGGAATAATTGTATGGAACTGCAATATCCTTAGAGTTATGTTTTTTGTAGCCATCGTCATCAATGACAAGTTCAATTTGTTTACCTTCAGCGTAGGCTTTATTGCGGATAGCTCTTAAAATATGTTTAACTTCATCAAAATGCTCAAACAAAACATTTTTGTTTATAGCCAAATTAAGGTGTTTTTTAACAAGTATTTCGTTTTGAATAAGCTTTTTTCTATACCATGCTAAATCTTCATCAATTTGCATAGTTTTTGGCTCTGCCAAACCGAGAGCTATATATTCTTGTAAAGTTTCAAATTTTTTATCTCCAAAAAATGATTCTTCATCGAGAAAATCTTTGTCGAAACCTTTATAAATATCCATTTCGGTTTGTCGCATCTTTTTATAAGTATCATACAAAAACTTTTTTTCTTGCATAGAAAGTCTATTGCGCTTTTTGTTTGCTAATTGTAAAATATATTCATATTCTTCAAACTGTTTTAAAGCCTCTTCGTCGGAGATTTGGGATCTTTCTTTTTGGAGAGATTTTATTTTTTCTTTATAAAAATTGTTTTGTGTAGAAAACAGTCCATTTACAACCTCTTCAATTTGCTCAAAGCTTTTGCCATTTAAAATGTGTTCAAGACGATATACCCATGCACTTGAAATACCAGCATCCTCAGTTTTTACAGAAGTTGGGTCCTTTTTGCTTATTTCAAGTTGTTTGTCTACCATCTTGTCTATTTTTACCAGTGTTGCTAAGGAATCAAAAACAGGGGCAAGTACACTTGGCCCAGATTTTTTTAGAACTTTTACCTTTTCTATTTGTTCAGTTTTTTTTGACTCTGCTTCTTTTTCTAAAGAATTCTCTGCGTCATTTTGTTCAAGTTTTTTTGACTCTGCTTCTTTTTCAAAAGAATTCTCTGTGTCATTTTTTACAGTATCTATTGTTTGATTTGAATTTCTTTGCTTTTTTGCTCCAAAGACGAAAAGAGTTTTCAGTCTCCCCATAAAACACCTCTTAGTATTATTCTACACTACTAAGAGACAAAAGTCAAGATTTTTCTACGCAGGCGGGAGTATACATAGCTAACAAGAAAGTTATTTTTTGTTATTGTCAAGAAAAAATATTTGTTGATTTATTGTACGATTATGTTGTGTGTGGTGAGTATAGCCATCTATTTAACAACCATTCGTCCAACATCTTCTCCAAAACCTGTCCGCACGATTGTGATTGACGCCGGTCAGGACGGAGCTGATGCCGAGAAATAGAATAACAATTATTTGCGGGATTGTTTCTTTTATCTTTTATTAATAACCTTATAACTTAAATTTTTACTAATTATGTAAGTTGTGTCAGGGTATACAATTTCATTTTTTTCGTTTAAATCTCCATATGATTTAACAAAGATAAAATTACCGTCCTTTATTACAATATTTGCCGCATATATAACACTGTCGTACATAAATGGAACAGGATAAATTTTTGCCTCCGAAACTAAGCCAAATTTAAGTATAAAATCTCCGCACATACACCCCTCTATACGCATTTTAATCTCTGCCTTATCATCAAATGGCCGAGTTCCATGTTCATCGCCAAAGGAACCAGAAGTGTAGTTAATATACTTTATAACTCCATCATGGAACTCACAAACATCATCCAAAAATTGTTTTAATTGTTTTTCATCTTTTATTTTTATAAACATAATACAACTCCGTATTTTATTATAAATAACATTTAAAGCTTCCTTTTTTACAACAAAAATAATACCTTTTATTTGTAAAAAAGTCAAATAAGTTTTTATAGGTTATATTTTTATCTATTTTTAGGTAATAGTTCAACTAATTTTCAATTTTGATATTTATTAATTTTCTTAAAACTTTAAATGCATAATTTCTTAATAGTTTCACAATCTAAAATTAGATATCTGCAATAAAAAGGAATTTTTATGAAAAAATTTATTGTTTTTTTTGTTTTTATAGCGGCATTTTGCAGTTTTTGCTTTATCAGTAGTCCGGCAAAGGCAGGCTTTTGCTGTGCCGAGGGTGACAACACCACAAACACGCCACCTAGTGTAGGCTACACCATAGTTGTTGACCCCGGCCACGGCGGCATAGACCCGGGGAGTATAGGATATAAAACCAAAACCAAGGAAAGTGAAATAAATTTAAAACTATCTCTTATGCTTGCCGAAAAATTGCGCGCAGTTGGCATTAGGGTAATTATGACCAGAACAGACGAAAACAGTTTGGCAGACAACGACACCAAAAACTTTAAAAAAGAAGACATGAAACTTCGCAGAGAACTTATAGACAAAATTAGGCCAAACATGGTTATTAGCGTACACATGAACAGCTACACTAATCACACTTTAAGGGGCGCAAAGGTGTTTTATGACAAAACTAGCGAAATTAGCCGCCAAATTGCACAAAGCATTCAAGACCAGTTTGCCCTAAATCTAGAAGCCAGCAACAATGTTGCAAGCGTGGGCGACTACTATATGCTAAAATGCACTCAAAGCCCAAGCGTTATTGCCGAGTGCGGATTTTTAAGCAACGCCAGAGATGAACAGCTACTTTTAGACCCAAGCTATCAAGAAAAAATTGTAAATTGTATTTTTGTTGGAATTATGGACTTTTTAAACATTTCCTAAAAAAATTGTAATTTTTACAGCCTATTTACCCTAAATTTGCAGTAAATAGGCGTTTTTATTACATTTTGCAGCTAAATAAGTAATTAAAAAACGCAAAAATAACAGTTAAAGTGTTAAAAATTAAAAAATTTTGCCCAAAATTTGCAATTTTAGAGTTTGATAAAGTTTGTCAATAAAAAATAATCAATTTAATTGCAAAAATTAAGCAAAATAATGCATAATAACTTGATTTACCCGCAAGTTTATAGTATAATTGCTGGTGTTATGGAACAAGAGATAATTGACCAAAATAAAGAAGATTTTTTAAACATACTAACCAGCAATGTAAATAGGGAGGGTTTAGACAAATTTATAGAATGGCTATGCTCTACCGACTTTTTTGTGGCGCCCGCTAGCAGCAGATTTCATCTAAAAGAACCGGGCGGGCTATGTCAGCACAGTTTAAATGTTTACAATCGTTTTGTGCAGTTAATGACTGCCGAATATGGCGAAGACAACTTTAATTTAGAAAGCGTTACTTTATGCGCCCTACTGCACGACATTTGCAAAGCCAATTTTTATAAAGTTGAAATGCGAAATGTTAAAGAAGACGGCGTTTGGGTACAAAAACCATACTATGCCGTTGACGAAATTTTGCCCTACGGCCATGGCGAAAAGAGTGTTTATATAATTAACGGCTTTATTAGGCTAACCCGTGAAGAAGCAATAGCTATAAACTGGCACATGGGGGATAGCGACGCCCGCGCGCAAGGTGGTGCAAGTTACACCGTGGCCGCCGCATACAGAAAATACCCGTTTGCTGCTCTTATGCATATGGCAGATTTTATGGCCACTTATCTTGACGAAAGCGAAATTGATGAGTAATTAGCATAAAAATGTACCAATTTTGCAGTAAATAAATCAAAAATGACACAAATTTAATACATATATGGATAAAAACTGCAAAATTAGCATAATTTAGTTAAAATTAAGTATAAATTTTAAGGAAAAGCACAATATGAATTACAATAAACTAGCAAATCTACTTTACCCAGATGTACATGTAAGCATGTATGATTATATAAACAAATATCCCGAAAGAAAGCTTCCACTTGGAGCCGAGGTAACGCGTATTGCGCCTAGCCCTACCGGGCATTTGCATATTGGGCATCTTTTAAGCGCACTGCTAAATAAGTTGGTTGCTACGCAAAGCGGCGGCATCTTTTATTTTAGGCTAGAAGACACAGACCAAAAGAGATATATTAAGGGAACCGAAAACGAGGCATACAATACCCTTTGTTATTTTGGGCTAACCCCAGACGAGGGCTACAGGGGCAGCGTTTTGGAGCAGAAAGGCGTTTACGGCAACTATATTCAAAGCAAGCGCACAGACATATACAAAGCGTTTGCCAAAGAATTGGTTATGCGTGGCAGGGCTTTTCCGTGCTTTTGCGAAAAAAGCGAGAGTAAGCAAGATATCATAGATCGCCGCGAAAAAGAGCTTGAAGATACCGACACCTTAGAGGGTCACGACCCTTGCCGCAATTTGTCTTACAAGCAGATAGAAGAAAACATCAAGGCCAACAAGCCTTGGGCGCTTAGGCTATTATCTAAAGGCGACCCCGAAAAATCCTACACCTACTACGACGCCATTAAGGGCGAGCGCACTATCAGAGAAAACAGCAAGGACATTGTTTTGGTTAAAAGTGATGGCATTCCGCCTTATGTGCTTGCGCATGTGGTTGACGACACCCTTATGGGTACAACGCTGGTTATTAGGGGCGAAGAATGGTTTCCTAGTGTTGCTGCGCATCACGAGGTTTTTGACGCGCTAGATTTGCCGCGTATAAGATACGCCCACACCCCAGTTATTAGCAAGCTAGACGAAGAAACGGGTGGCAAGCGCAAAATGAGCAAGCGCAAAGACCCAGAATGCAACGTCAGCTTTTATCTAGAACAAGGCTACCCTACCGAAAGCGTACTAGAATATTTGTTAAATTTGCTAAATAGCGATTTTGAAAGCTGGCGGAACCAAAACCCCAAAGAAGACATGTTCAATTTTAGGTTTTCTATTGACCGAATTGGCAGCAACAACCCAATGTTCGATTTAGACAAGCTAAACAACATTTCAAAAAATATCATTAGCAGATACACCGCCGAACAAGTTTTTGCCGAAGTTTTAGTTTGGGCGGACAATTACGACAAAGAATTTTACAAGCATCTTTGCAAAAACAAAGCAACTTGGGTTGGCATGCTAGGCATCGACCGCGGCGGCGAGCGCCCAAGAAAGGATATTTTTGCGTGGAGCATGGTTAAAGATTTGTATAAATATATTTACAAGAAGCAATTTAATGCCACAACCAAGCCAGAAGACAGATTAAAAACTGCCGAGGCTAAGCACTTTATGCTAGAATATGCGCAAAGCTACAACCATAGTCTTTCTAAGGAAGAATGGTTTGAAAATATAAAGATGGTTGCAGCAAACCACAATTTTGTGAGTGCAAAAGAGTATAAAGCAAATCCTGCAGCTTATGCGGGCAATGTGGCCGACGCTTGCAACCTAGTTAGGCTAGCCATAACTGGCGCAACTACCAGCCCAGACCTATACTCCATTATGCAACTTTTGGACGCAACCGAAGTTGTTCGCCGCATAACAAACTACGCAAACAAAATAAAAAAGTAATTTTGGCATAGTATTATGGTAAGTGATTAAATGGATTTTTTATTAAAAAATTGCATTGTTTGCATACTAATTTGTTTAAAAATGCAAAAAACAAGGCTTAAACAATAGTTTAAGCCTTGTTTTTTATATCTTTACTGCAAAATTGAGTAAATTTATAGCAATTTAAGTTTAATATCAGTAAATTTGGGTAAATTTGCCACAATTGTGTAGATTTATGCAAATTTTCAGTTTATATTAAACATAAAAGCCACTATATTGATAAAATTTTCTGGTCAAATTTGCACAAATTTATATTTTATGTTATTCGACAAGATTGGTGTTGGCAGCTGCAGAGCGGTCCACCTCGGTTGGAGTAACTTCACGATAGCGTTTTAGACCAGTACCGGCTGGAATTAATTTACCAATAATTACGTTGCCTTTTAGACCAACTAGCGGGTCTACGCTGCTTTTAATAGCTGCATCGGTAAGCACTCTAACGGTTTCTTGGAATGACGCTGCAGACAAGAAACTGTCGGTTGCAAGTGCAGATTTTGTAATGCTTAGCAGCACACGTTTAACAGTTGCTGGCTCGCCACCATTTGCAAGAACACGCTCGTTCTCTTCTTCAAACTTAAAAATGTCTACAATGTCGCCCGGCAACATTTCGGTATCACCGCTTTCAACAATCTTAACCTTTTTAAGCATCTGCCTGATTATTATTTCTAGGTGCTTGTCGTTAACTTCGCACGAAGACTTTTTATAAACTTTAAGAACTTCACGCATCATGTAGTCTTGAGTTTCTTTAACGCCCTTAATTAGCAGCAATTCCTTAGGGTCGATTGGGCCTTCGGTAATTAGGCTGCCCGGCTCAACTTTACTGCCCTTTTCTACCTTATATTTTGCACCATATGGTGTGCTATAAGGCACTTCGGTACCGTCTGCGGTTACAATTACTACCTGCTGCTTAGCCTCGTCGGCAACCTTGACAGTTCCGGCAACTTCGCTAATAACGGCAACACCATGAGGTTTTTTAGCCTCAAATATTTCTTCTACCCTTGGCAGACCTTGGGTAATATCTTCGGCGTTTGCGGTACCACCCGAGTGGAAGACATTCATGGTAAGCTGTGTGCCAAGTTCGCCGATAGACTGCGCTGCTATAATACCAACAGCTTCGCCCACTTGAACAAGGTCACGGCTAGCCATATTGCGGCCATAGCATTTAGCGCACACGCCGTATTTAGAGCGGCAAGTAAATACAGTTCGGATATTAACCTTTTTAATGCCGGCATTTTCTATTTCGGCAGCTTGCTCCTCGGTAATCATTTCGTTGCACTTAACAATTACTTTGTTAGTTGTAGGATTAACTACATCGGCAGCGGCTACACGGCCAACAATACGCTTAGATAGACTTTCTACTTCGCTTTCGTCATCGTAAATAGCAGAGACTTCCATACCCTTAACCTTTTCGCCAAGTGTAGCAAAGCAGTCTTCGTCGTCTACAATAACCTCTTGGGCAACGTCTACAAGCCTACGAGTTAAATAACCCGCATCGGCAGTTTTAAGCGCCTTATCTACCATACCTTTACGTCCACCACGAGTAGAAATAAAGTATTCAATAACCGAAAGACCGTCCTTAAACGAGCTTCTGATAGGTACCTCTATTGCTTTACCAGAGGTGGTCATCATTATACCACGCAAGCCGGCAAGGTCGCACATGTTGCCTTTTGTACCACGCGCAGAGCTGTCTACCATAATTTTAAGCGGATTCTTTTTGTCGTACGCTTCTATTGTGGCATCTTCCATTTTTTTACGGGCATCAAACCAAATGTTAACTAGCCTTGTGCTTTTTTCGTCGGCGGTAATAAGTCCGCGGCGGAACTGCTTTTCGGTAGACTTAGCAAGTTCGTTGGCCTCTGCAATAATCTCTGGCTTTTTGCTGCTTGTTTGAATATCAAATAGGTTGGCAGTTAGGCAAGATTTGGTAGAATACTTAAAGCCAAGTTCCTTAATTTTGTCTAGCATAATAGCCGTTTTGGTAGAACCAAGGTTGTTGTAGCAGGCCTTAATAATTGCCTTAATTTGCTTTTTGCCAACAGGATAATCTACCTCTAACTTTAAGAAATCTTCTGGAGTTTCGCGCTTAATTAGATTAATACCCTCTGGGATAGCGCGGTTAAATATAATTCTGCCAACGCTGGTTGGGATTCTGCCAGAATAGATGCGACCGTCAATTTCTTTTTGCATGCGGACATTAATTTTTGCTTGCAGACTAATTTGGCCTAATTCATAAGCCATAATAGCCTCGTCGGCACTGACAAAATTTCTGCCCTCGCCCTTTTCGCCGTCAAATGTAACGGTTAAGTAGTAGTTGCCATAAACCATGTCTTGGGTAGGCACGGTAATAGGCTCGCCGTCGGCAAGTTTTAGAATATTGTTTGACGAAATCATCAAAAATCTTGCTTCGGCCTGGGCGTCTATGCTTAGTGGAACGTGTACGGCCATTTGGTCACCGTCAAAGTCGGCGTTAAAGGCAGTACAAACCAGTGGATGCAATTTCATTGCGTGGCCTTCTTCTAGCACTGGCTCAAAGGCTTGAATAGATAGCCTATGCAGTGTTGGCGCACGGTTTAGTAGCACTGGGTGGTCCTTAATGACGTCTTCCAAAACGTCCCAAACTATTGGTCTTGCGCGCTCAACTATACGTTTTGCACTTTTTATGTTGTGTGTTTGGTTAAGGTCGACAAGCCTGCGCATTACAAATGGTTTAAACAGCTCTAGTGCCATTTCTTTTGGCAGACCGCATTGATAAATTTTTAAACTTGGTCCAACAACAATAACCGAACGACCAGAGTAGTCTACACGCTTGCCAAGTAAGTTTTGACGGAATCTACCTTGTTTACCCCTAAGTAGCCCGCTAAGACTTTTAAGTTCGCGGTTACCTGCCCCGCTTATGGCTTTGCCTCGGCGGCCGTTATCTATAAGCGCGTCTACAGCTTCTTGTAGCATACGTTTTTCGTTACGTATAATTATGTCTGGCGCACCAAGTTCTATAAGCTTTTTAAGACGATTGTTGCGGTTAATAACCCTTCTGTATAAATCGTTTAGGTCGCTGGTTGCAAATCTGCCACCATCTAGCGGAACCATTGGCCTTAACTCTGGTGGAATAACTGGCAAAACATCTAACACCATCCACTCTGGACGGCTGCCGCTCTTGCGGAAACTCTCTATTAGGCTAAGTTTTTTAGCAATTTTAAGTTTCTTTTGACCTTTGCTTTTTGCAAGTTCTTCTTTTAAGGATTTGCTTTCTGCATCTAGGTCTATTCTTTTTAGCAACTCTTTAACAACCTCGGCGCCCATGCCAGCTTTAAATGCCTTTACGCCGTATTTTTCTTGAGCTTCGCGATACTCGCGGTCATTTAAAATTTGCTTGTATTCCAGCTCGGTTTCGCCTGGGTCGGTTACTATAAAGCTAGTAAAGTAAATAACTTGCTCCAAAGCTTTTAGAGGCACATCCAAAAGGGTACCAATTCTAGATGGCACGCCCTTAAAATACCAAATGTGTGTTACAGGAGTAACAAGCTCTATATGCCCCATGCGTTCACGACGAACTTTGCTTTTTGTTACCTCTACGCCGCACTTGTCGCAGATTACGCCTTTGTAGCGAATTCTTTTATACTTGCCGCAGAAACACTCCCAGTCCTTAGTAGGCCCAAATATGCGCTCGCAAAACAGACCATCTCGCTCTGGCTTTTGAGTGCGGTAGTTTATTGTTTCTGGCTTGGTTACCTCGCCATAAGACCATTCCCTTATTTTTTCTGGGCTTGCAAGGCCAATTTGAATAGAGTCAAAGTTATTAAGTTCAAACATATGTTTCCCCTTGTAAATAGGCTGCTGCCTATTAAAATATGTTGATATAAGCTTTATATTTTGTTTTATGTATTATAAGTCGGTGTCGTCAAAATCAAATAAGTCGGAATCTTGCTCGGTTGGGTCAAAGACAGTTTCAAACATTTCGCCAATATCTTCTTCGCCGCCAAGGTCTACCTCAACTTCTTCTTGAGTTTCCTTCTTTTTGCTGCCCCTACTTGTTACATCTCGGTCGTCGTCTTCTAGGTTCTTTAAGCCAATTTCTTGCTTGTCTTCGGTTAGCACTTTAATATCTAGCGCCAAGCCTTGAAGCTCTTTAATAAGTACCTTAAAGCTTTCTGGAATGCCTGGCTCTGCCACATTTTCGTTACGGACAATACTTTCGTAAGTCTTTTGTCTACCAACAACGTCGTCAGATTTAACAGTTAGCATTTCTTGCAAAGTGTTGGCTGCGCCATATGCTTCTAGCGCCCACACTTCCATTTCTCCAAAACGCTGACCGCCAAGCTGTGCTTTACCACCAAGAGGCTGCTGCGTTACTAGGCTGTATGGACCAATGCTACGCGCGTGCATCTTGTCATCTACAAGGTGGTGAAGTTTAAGCATGTACATGTATCCTACAGTTGCCTTGTTTTCAAAAGGCTCGCCGGTACGGCCGTCGTAAAGTTGCATCTTGCCGTCGGCAGAATAGCCATTTTCTACAAGCATAGTTTTAATTTCATCTTCATTTGCGCCGTCAAATACTGGGGTTGCAACTTTCCAGCCAAGCGCCTTTGCAGCAAAACCTAAGTGAGTTTCTAACAGCTGACCAATATTCATACGGCTAGGAACGCCTAGTGGGTTAAGGATAATTTGAATAGGCGTGCCGTCCTCTAAGAATGGCATATCTGCCTCTGGTAAAATTTTGGAAACAACGCCCTTGTTCCCATGGCGACCACTCATCTTATCGCCCACGCTCATTTTACGTTTTTGGGCAATGTAAACGCGAACAAGTTTGTTTACGCCAGTTGGCAATTCGTCTTTATTTTCGCGAGTAAATACCTTAACATCTACAACTACGCCGCCCTCGCCGTGCTGAACACGAAGGCTGGTGTCCCTAACCTCTCTGGCTTTTTCGCCAAAGATAGCTCTAAGTAGCCTTTCTTCTGGTGTAAGCTCGGTTTCGCCCTTAGGAGTAACTTTACCTACAAGGATATCTCCCGTAGTAACCTCGGCACCAATACGCACAATGCCGTTTTCGTCTAGGTTTCTTAACGCCTCATCGCCAATGTTAGGAATATCTCTTGTAATTTCTTCTGGCCCAAGTTTGGTGTCGCGGGCATCATGCTCGTACTCCTCTATGTGAATACTAGTTAGAACATCATCTTGAACCAACTTTTCGCTAATTAAAATAGCGTCTTCAAAGTTGTAGCCCTCCCATGGCATATATGCAATTAATATATTTTTACCAATAGAAAGCTCGCCATTACAGGTTGCTGGGCCGTCGGCAAGCACATCGCCTGCCTTAACCTCGTCACCATGATTAACTATTGGTCTTTGACGCATGCATGTGCCATTATTTGAACGGACAAATTTTGTAAGCTCGTATTCTTCGTCGCCATTTGCCGTTTCTACAACAATTTTATCGGCAGAAACATACTTAATTTTGCCGTCGTGTTTGGCTATAACCATTACGCCGCTATCTACAGCAATTTTATGCTCTACACCGGTGGCAACAATAGGCGCCTCTGTTCTTAATAGCGGAACTGCCTGACGTTGCATGTTAGATGCCATCATTGCACGGGTAGCATCACTGTGTTCAATAAAGGGAACAAGTGTTGTTGCAATACTAACAAGTTCCTTAGGGCTAACATCTATGTAGTCTACATCTTTTTTGTTAAACTCCAAAATTTCGCCGCCCTTACGGCAAATAACTGTGTTGTTTACAAGTTCGCCCTCTGCATTAAGTGGCTCGTTAGCCTGAGCTATTACATATTTTTCTTCTTGGTCGGCGGTCATGTACACAACTTGGTTTGTAGCCTTGCCGGTCGCTTTATCAAACTTACGATAAGGTGCTTGCACAAAACCATATTTATTAAGTTTTGCATAGGTTGCAAAGGAGTTAATTAGACCAATGTTCTGACCTTCTGGAGTTTCGTTAGGGCAAAGACGACCATAATGAGTGTAATGGACATCGCGCACATCAAAGCCAGCACGTTCTCTTGTTAAGGCACCAGGGCCAAGCGAAGATACTTTACGCTTGTGTGTAAGTGATGCAATTGGGTTTGTTTGCTCCATAAACTGGCTCATTTGACTGCTGCCAAAGAACTCTCTTATTGCCGCACTAACTGGACGGGTGTTTATAAGAGTTGCTGGGCTAATTTCGGCAACATTTTGCACTTGCATGCGCTCGCTAATAACCCTTTCTAGCCTAGCCATGCCAATAAAGAACTGGCTTTGCAAAAGCTCGCCAACCGTCTTTATGCGGCGGTTGCCAAGGTGGTCTACATCGTCAAGATGACCCAACCCTTCGCTTAAACCTAAGTGATAGTTAATTGCAGATACAATGTCGTCTAGCAAAATGTGACGGCCAACAAGTAGGTCGTAATTGTCAGCAATTGCCGCCTTCTTTTGTTCTATAGTTTTTGCACCTTTTAGCACTTCTATTAAGGTTGGCAAATGAACAAGGTCGTCAAGTTCTACTTCGTCTGGGTCTACGCCACAATATGCTTTAAGCTGAACAGTGTTGTTGCCCAAAATGTAAAATTTGCCATTTTTGCCCTCTACTGCAACTTTGTTTACGCCAGCATTTTGAATTTTCCATGCAAGTTCTTCTGTAACTTGCTCGCCAGCAACTGCTATTGGCTTATTTTTTACAATAACATCTTCTGCAAGTGTTAAGCCATAAATTCTGTTTGCAACAGATAGTTTTTGGTTAAATTTATATCTACCAACGCTGGTTATGTCGTAGCGGCGAGTAGAATAAAATCTCTTCTCTAGATCTTTCTTTATTGCCCTTAGGTTTAGAACTTCGCCAGGACGCAAACGCTTAGAAATTTCTACCAAAGCCTCTTCTTCGGTCTTGGTGTGGTCCTTTTCGATAGACCTAATTATAATTGGATGATTATCAAATAGTTGCAGAAGTTGCTCGTCGGTAGCAATACCAAGCGCACGTAAAAAGATTGTTGCAACCATTTTTCTGCTGCGGTCTACATGCACCCACAAAACGCCGTTTTGGTCTTCTTCAAATTCTAGCCACGCGCCACGAGCAGGCATAATATCTGTGCTGGTTACAAAATTTCCAGTTTTGTTTACGCCTTGGCTGCAATAAATGCCGGGGCTGCGGACAAGCTGGCTAACCACGGCACGCTCTGCGCCATTAATTATAAACGAGCCATTTTCGGTCATGATAGGAATATCACCCATAAAGACCTCCTGCTCTACAACTTCGCCAGTTTCTTTATAAACAAGCCTTACCTTAACTTTTAAAGGCACGCTATATGTGGCGTCCCTAGTTTTGCACTCAGCTTCGGTGTACTTAGGGGTGCCGGCTAGGCTATGGCCAACAAAATGCAGCTCTACTCTGCAATCGGTGTTATCTTCTCTTAAATCCGAACGGTTTAGGTTATCAGTATCGGTTATAGGAGAAAAATCTCTAAGGACGTCTCTTATGCCCTTAGTTTTAAAGTTTTCGTAACTTTGCTTTTGAACCTCTACCAAATAAGGAATATCCAAAAGTTCGTCAATTCTGCCAAATTTGTATCTAGTGGTCTTTCCGTAATTTTCCTTTTTAACATGAATGTCTAACTTGCTCATTCTATCTCTCCCCAAGGTAAAGTTATATAGGTTACTTTTAGCTTACCGCCAAAAGAAAACAGACAATAAATAATGATGGCGACCACTATGCTAATTTGCTAATTTTGTGGCAAATTTTAGCCGCCAAACGGCAATTGATGTTAGTTTTTGTTATATAAATAGTTATAAAAACTCATAGTATCAGTTATAACCCAAATAGTTTAGCACAACAAAAATAAGTTGTCAATACATTTTAAAAATTTTTTTGACAAATAAAACAATTATTAACTAAAATGTTAATAAATATTATATTTTTGCTAATTTTGTTCTACAATTGGAGGGGCTGCGGCAATTGCAGGCTTATTCTTTTTGCGCCCCATTTTAGAAATATTTTCTGCCACAATGTGGATAAACCCATGCACAAGCACGCTATAATAGGTAATTATTCTAAAAAATATTAGCGCCCAAACTATGTTGTCTGCCACGCAGTAGGTACCTAACGAAAACAAAAATATGTAACAAATTTCCATAG
>CAYTHL010000017.1:0-9984 GCA_964437615.1 uncultured Lachnospiraceae bacterium
TACTCTCCCACATTTGGCAACTGTTTTTGCATGGTTTTTGAAAATTTTGTAATTTGTTGGGCGGAAGAATTGTACAACTAGCATTGGCTACTTTTTTTCTAAATTGGATACCGACAAGGCGTATTCCAAAAATTCAGTTAAAAAAGCAAAATTTTGCGCGGCGGAGCCTACGGGCAGCAGCTTAATTTTGGCAGTTTCGCCAAGGTCTAGGGCACAGTTGTTGCGATATTTGTACACGGCCTCGGTAAGGCTGTGGCTTTGCATAATCTGCTCTTTATTTTCTAACTGCAGATAAATTTGCATATCTGTGCATAAAATTTCTACAATTTTCAGCTTGCTTGCCAAACTTTTTGCGTAGGCAATTTTAAGCAGATTTTGGGCAGGTTTTGGCAGTTTTCCAAGTTTTTGTTCTAGCTCGGCGCACAAACTATCCCGCTCGGCAGCAGAAGAAATTTCGGCAATTTTTTTGTAGGCTATCATGCGCTGTTCGGCAACTGAAATATAATCCTCGGGTAGATAGGCGTCCAGACTAACTTTCATTTGCGTTTCTATCTGCTCTTCCACCTTTTCGCCCTTAGCCTCGGCAACTGCCGCCACCAAAAGTTTGGCGTACATATCGTAGCCCACTTTTTGCAAAAATCCGTGCTGCTCGGCGCCAAGCACATTGCCGCTACCCCTAATTTCTAGGTCCCGCATGGCAAGCTTAAAGCCGCTGCCAAACTCAGTAAATTCGCTTATGGCGTCTAGCCGCTTATATGCCTCGGCAGTTAGCGTTTTGTTGTATTGATAAGTAAAATATGCATAGGCAAGCCTATTGCCCCTACCAACTCTTCCCCGTATCTGATAAAGTTGGCTTAGCCCAAAGCGGTCGGCATCGCAGACAATTAGGGTGTTGGCGTTTTCTATGTCTATGCCATTTTCGATTATGGTTGTGCAGATAAGCACATCGCCCTTGCCGGTATAAAAATCATAAATAACTTGCTCTAATAGGTTTGACGGCAGTTGACCATGAGCAACCAAAATATTTAGTTCGGGCAAAAGTTGCCTAATTTTTGCCGCATACTCGTAGATGCTTTCCACCTTGTTGTACAAAATAAAAGTCTGCCCACCGCGCGACTTTTCGCGCCGTATTGCGTCCACAACAAGGCTATCCGAATACTCGGTTACATAGGTGCTAATTGGCAGCCTTTGGCTTGGCGGGGTGCTTATTACCGAAATATCCCTTATGCCAGACAAACTCATGTGCAAAGTGCGCGGTATTGGCGTTGCAGACAGCGTAAGAACGTCGGCACGCGGATGCGCCGCCTTTAATTTTTCTTTGTCGTTTACGCCAAATTTTTGTTCTTCGTCCAAAATTATTAGCCCAAGGTCGGCAAAAACTACATCCTTAGATAGCATTCTGTGTGTGCTGCACAAAATATCTATCTTTCCCTCGGCAAGCCGTGCCAAAATATCCTTAGATTGTTTGGCGGTTTTAAACCTGTTTAGTACTTCTACATTTACCCCAAACTGCTGCATTCGGTTTAAGCAGGTGTTGTAGTGCTGCTGACTTAATATGGTTGTTGGTGCCAAAAAGGCAACTTGCTTGCCGTCCAAAACTGCCTTAAAGGCGGCGCGCATGGCAACTTCGGTTTTGCCAAATCCAACGTCGCCACAGAGCAGCCTATCCATAACCTTTGGGCTTTGCATGTCGGCCTTAATTTCCTTTATGCTGGTTAGCTGGTCTTGAGTTTCGGTGTAAGGAAAGCTTTTTTCAAACTCCTTTTGCACCATATTATCTGCCGAAAAGGCGTAGCCGCGGCTAGTCTGACGCTTGGCGTACAGCTGCACTAGGTCTATAGCAAGTTTTTTTACGCTTTGCTTTACTTTTTGCTTAACTTTTTCGAAATCTGCACCGCCAATTTTTGACAGCTTTTTAGGAACCTCGGCACCGCTGAATCTATCTAGCAAATTCATTTGCGTTGTTGGCACATACAACTTATCTCCGCCGGCGTATTTTACAACAATATAGTCCTTTGTGCCAAAATTGCCAGCAAGCTGAGTTACCCCCTCGCAAACGCCTATGCCATGAACGCTATGCACCACGTAGTCGCCCACTTTTGGCACGCTAAACACGTCTTTGCGGCCGGCAACTAGGGCACTGTTTTGGCTAGGCTTGGCAAAAAGGTCGTCAGTGCCAAGCACAACAAATTTTTCTTTTGGCAAAATAAAACCATGAGAATAATTTTGCGTGCAAATGCAACTACTGCCGCCCATTTTGGCGTTAGCAACCACGGGTAAATCTACGTCAAAATTTGACAAATTTTTTGCAAGCATATTGGCCTTATCTGACGCCAAAAGATAAACCTTAAAGTCGTTAGAAAGCCAAAGATTTATTGAACTAGCTAGCCCGGCAGTGTCGCGAATGTATTTGGCGACGGGGCGGCTAGCAATATCTACAGTAAACTGGGGGTTAAAAAACTTATTGGCGTTGATAATTTTTTGAAACGCCACACCAACATGTTTAGCTAAAGCCGATAAAATATTGGCGCTACTAATGCAGGCATGTTTAGGGTTTGCAAGCAAGGTTCCACTTGCCTCAAACCCAGCAATTCGGGCAGAATTTTCTTTAGACGCCGCCTGCATATTGTCATAGACAAGTTTGGCTTCGTCAATGGCATATACAAAGTTTTTGCCACACGCGTCAAAATAATCTAAAATGCAAAAATCTTCTTGCAAATGGCTTACAATTGGGTCTAGCGCAAACGACGCTCCGCCAGCTAGCAATTTAGCTACAATCTCCTCTTTTTGGGCATCTAAGGCAAGCTGGTCTGCGGGGTTTGCCGCGCGCAAATCCTTATTTTCTAAGGTTTTGGCAATTTTTTGAGCCTCGGCATCGGTAATTAATAAATTGCTCATGGGGCAAATTTCGGCGCTTGAAAGCGAATTTTGACGCTTACCCTCGGCAGAAAGATAACTTACAGACTCTATTTGGTCGTCAAAATAATCTATGCGCAAAGCCATATTGTGGTTTGGCGCAAAAATGTCCAAAATTTCGCCATGCAAACTAAACTGCCCACACTCGGAAACATACTCGGTACGGGTATATCCAGCCATAGCCAAGCGCCGTGCAAAATCTGCCGGAGGCAAGGTGTCGCCCGCCGCTATTTTAAAGATGTTTTCTTTAAACCTTTTGGGTGCCGGGCAGGGGCATAAAAGACTATCCGCCGTGCAAACTATCGCGCAGCTGCCAGTAGAAAGCACATTATAAAAGGCACGCATTCGGTTAATGTTTGGCTGCGCCGACTGGGCTTTTTTGTACAAAAAACTGTCTGGCAAGGGGTCAAAAATGCAGGCGTTTAAACCAATTGCCTCAAAATCCTTGCAAACCCTTGTTGCCGAAATATAGTCGCTTGTAATATACACTATATTTTGCGACAACAGCGAGCAAATTGGGGCGCGCAAACCGGCCTCTACGCCAAACACCGAGCAAGATTTTTTTGCTTGCACGGCGTCCAAAAGTTCTTTGATATCTCCTTGTGGAGTGTAATTAAAAAAGTCCATTTTATTACTAATTATTCTGCAAATATTGCAATATTATTTTTTGTTGCCGTTGTATTTTTGCATAAGTTCTTCTATGGTTTTGCCGTTAGCAAAATCTAGCACAGCCTTAGATGCAATGTTTACGCCTTGCAAAAACTTTTCATTTTTTCCGGCGGTGCTACTTAGCACAAAATCTTTCCACTGCGCAGTTGTTTCTGGGTGACCCGTGCCAATTCTTAGCCGCGCAAAAGAAGTGCCAATGTGGGCAACAATGCTTTTTAGCCCGTTATGAGTACCCGCCGAGCCAAGCTGCCTTATCCGCAAGCTACCCGCCGGCAAATCAAAATCGTCTACAACAACCAAAATGTCGCTATTTTCTGCGCCAAGTTTGGTCATCACGCTCTTTACGCACTCCCCGCTATTGTTCATGTAGGTGGTGGGCTTAACAAAATACACTTTTTGGCCGTTGACATTATCTTCGTAAACCAGCCCGCTGCACATGTTTTTTGACTTTTTTATGCCGCGCGCCAAAAGGCACTCGTCAACCGCCATAAAGCCGGCATTGTGATAAGTGCTTTCAAACTCCTTGCCAATATTGCCCAGTCCAAAGATTATTTTCATACTTTCCTAAACTTTAAATAAATTAATTAAATTGCAAATACTGCTTGTTTTACTGCCTAAAATTACAATTTGACTATTTTTTAGCGGCAATTATACTACCGCTTTCTATAGTCTGCCCCGCCCGAACATACACCCCGCTAAGCACAGTTGCCCCGTCGCAGAGTTTTGCACCACTACCTATTTTTATTTCGCCGCCAATATCCCCTAAGCATTTGCAGCCTTGCCCAATGGTGACGTTTGTTGCTATTTGAGTGTTTACAATTTGGCTGCCTGCTCCAATAATTGTGCCACTGGCAGCAGTTGTATTGTTAAGCAGACACAAAGCGTGCACGGTGCAGTTTTCGGCAAGCACGCTTCTACCCACAATAACCGAATTATTGCTAACTATGCAGCCGCTTTGCACCACCCCGTTAACTAGGCATGAGTGGCTTTTTATAATACAGTTATCTGCAACAACGGCGTCGGTTAGGCTAGAACTAATGCAAATTTTAGACTTGCCAACGCTAGTATTTCCGCGCAGACTAACAAAAGGCTCAATAGTTGCCCCCGCCGCAATTTTAACGGCGCACTCAATGTAAGTTTGACTAGGGCTAACAATGTTTACGCCGGCGTTAATATGATAGCTAATAATTCTATTAGCCAAAATGTTGCACGCCTCTACCACCTTGGGCAAAGTGTCCACTTGTTTAAGTTCGGCGGCGCAAATATCGTAGGTGGTTGTGGCATAAATTGCCTCGGCACCCTTAATGTAGTCTGTTTTAAACACATATCCACGCGACAGTTTGCAGACGGCAAAGTTGCCAGATGCGGCAAAGTCTAAAATTTGATTAACCCCCGCAGCCGTCAATAGTGGCGTATCGCTAAACAGCACCAAGGTGTATTCGGCATTTTTTAAAAAAGGCCTAATTGTTTCTAGCAGATTATCTGCGTCATTGTATTGTACCAAGGTTGGCTTAGATGGGCATGCCCGCGCAACCCAGTTGTACATGCTGGCACCAAGCATGTTTATATCATAACTTTTTTTGCCGCAAACAAACTCGGGCGCTGATGTGTTTGCGCCTACGGGCTGCTCGCCAACGCAAACAACTTCCTTTTCTTGCTTTAAACTATCTACAAGCAAAACAATGCAATCTACGCTTGCACCGTCCTCTATAACCTTTTGAGCCAAAGGCTCTTCCATAATTTCATACATACTCATAATTTTATTTTAGCCGCAAAAATTTGCTTTGTCAAACACTTTAAAGCTTTATGCACATCAATATTTGGCAAATTCTTTAAAAAAATGGGCTAAATAGCAAATTACACTCAAAAAATTTTAAGCCAAAAGTTTATTATTGCTATAAAAATCTTAAAAATGTTGCCACTAAAGATTGATTTTTGCAAAAAAATGCTTTAAAATGTAATCAATGAGCTGCAATAGTCTAGCCCAAAATGGCTTAAGGCTTGCGGTGGACATAAAATATAATAAGATGAAATTGTATCTAAGTTTTGGAATTACTTATATTGCTATATTGCTGGGGGTTAATCTGGCAATAGATTTTAGTTGGCAAACAATTTTAAACTTTTTACTAGTTGCTGTAATTGTTTGTCTGCCAGCACTAATTGTTATGATACTTTGCAGATTGGCACCCAAAAAAGTATACAATCCAAACAATAAATTGTTTAGCGTTCGTAAAAAAGAAAACAAATTTTATGAAAAGATAAAAATTAGGCGCTGGAAAGACAAAGTTCCCGAGGCTGGCAAACTTGGCGGGTTTAAAAAAGACAAACTTGAAAGCCCAAAAGACCCCGAATATTTGCGAAAATTTTTGGTTGAAAGCTGTATTGCAGAGGCTATTCACACCTTGAGCATCTGCTGGGGCATTGTAAGTTTGCTGTTGGTGCCACGTTCACTGCTACTTTGTTTTGGCGTGCCACTATGCGTGTTTAACCTACTTATACACATTATGCCAGTAATGATACAGCGCTACATTAGGCCAAAACTTTTGCGCGCGCTGGAACTTTTGCAACGCCTGCAAGCCAAAGCAAATCAGCCCGCCGATACCGACCTAGAAGAAGCCAATGTTAAGTAGAAACACATATTTTAGCAAAGCTATTTTGCTAGCAAAAAACAAATATAAAAACCACCGGCTATAAAAGTGAACGCAAAGCTGGTGGTTTTTTGCTTGCAGGCAAAGCCCAAGATGCCGGCTACTTAGCGGCGTTTTTTGTGTTTTAGGCGCAATTTTGACTATATAGGGCCATAACTGCAAGTAATTGCTTAAGCTTGCACACTGCCCCATTTTACAACTTTTTAAGTAGTTTAAATTTTAAAAAAATATGTTTATATATGAAAATTTTGTTGCATATGTTATTTGCTTTGGCTTATAATAATTATATAAACGCAAAAGGAGATTTATTTATGCCCCCAGAATTATACGGCTGGCAGCATCTAACATATTTGGCAATTTACGCCATAGTATTAGTTGCAACTATTGTGCTAACCCACTATTTTATAAAAACAGAAAAAGCCAAAACCATACTTATTAAAAGCGTGGCGGGGCTGCTACTGGTACTTATCCTTATAAACCGCATTTCGGTTGCAGTAAGATACCAGAGCGCACTAAGTTTTATTCCAAACACCTATTGCGGAGTTACAAGTTTAGTGCTATCTATTGCAGTGCTTGTCTGCAAACCAAACAGCAAGGCCTACGACTTTTTGTGGTATATGGGCTTTGTTGGCGGCATTGCCACCTTGTTTTACCCAGACTTTTTAAGTCAAGATGTATCATTTTTCTATTTGCCAACAATATCGGGGCTATTGCACCACTCGGTGCTGCTGATACTTTGCATACTTATGCTACAAACCAAGTGGTTTACGCCGCAACTTAAAAACTGGAAGTATTTTCCTATCGGCATGGCCTGCTACACTTTGTACGGACTATTTATTATAGATGTCTGCGGCTGGGAAAACGCCATGAGCATAAACGACGGCATTATAGAAGGCACACCGCTAAATTGGTGGTTTATAACAATAGTTGGCACAGTGCTAGTAGTTGCATTTTTGCTAATTGTTGAATATTTCCGCAAGCAAAAAGCAAAAAAATCGGCGCCAAAAACTGCCGACCAAAATGAAGTGAATCCCAAAAGTTAGACAACCTTAATAGGTTTACTTTAAAATACAGTATAATTAATTTTGTTTAATTATTTATCTCTTCTGCTGCATGTTCTTGTGCGGCAGATTTCTTTTTGTGCAAAATATGAGAAATTATTTTGTACAAAATAGCTAGCACCACCAGCGCTAAAAATATGTACAAAATTATCATGGTTGCACTTGGAAATATTAGGCAAATTGTAACCATAATAAGCCCGCAAACCACATTGCCAAGCATTACAGAAATACATGTTTGCCAAAAGTTTAGCCCCATAAGTACGGCAAAGCAAGTGCCTGTCCACACACCTGTTAGCGGCACCGGAAATGCCACAAACACAAAGGCTAAAAGCATTTTTATAAACACTTTTTTGCCGCCGGTGCTATTTAAGGAGTCCTCCTCTACTTTTGCCGACTTTTCTTTTATGCTGCCAGTAAAAAAGTTTACAATTGGCTTAAAAAATTTTTTATCTTTAAGCGCGTTATATATGGGCATAAAAATAAGCGCCAAAATTGGCACAATAATAATGCCGCCAAGTAGGCTGTAGCCAAACGCTTGCCACGCATTTAGGGCAAATTTGCCCCAAAGTTGTTCGCTGATTGCAAAAGGAATAGCTCCTTTAAGCTCTATAAGCGGAATAATTGCAATCAAAATGGTTGCAAGGATAACATTATCCCCAAACACTGTACTAAAAAAGTTAGAAATTGCCTCTATCATAGTTATATAAATTATACAACACTAAAATTTTTAAAGCAAACAAATTAATATACAAAAAATATTAAATCTTCTACCAAGCAAAGTAAGGCAATTACAGCAACTACAAGCCATTTAGCAGGGCTTAGTTTGTTTGCTTTGTTTTTATTAAATTCTTTAATCATGGCGGCAATAACTAACGCAAGCAATATTGTTCCAACAAAGCCTAGTTCGTAAATCATAGATATGTACGAACAATGCACGCTAGAACTTGCCATTCTAACCGCGCCAAGGCTGTCGCCAAATACAATAACTAGCGGATTGTTGCCCATATAAGTTAAGTAAGACACCCACAAATTAAATCTGCCAGTAGATATAATATTTAAAAACCCGTCTAAAGTAGTAGCATTGCTTAGCCCACCAACAAATCTGTTTAAAAATGCTGACGCAAAAGCAATGTTGCAAAGCATTATAATTGCAGCAACACATACTAAAATAGATGTAATACACAATGTCTTTACAAAATGCTTTGCTAAACACTTAAAGAATAAAACTATAAGTATCAAACAAAGAAGTATAAAATAAGTTTTAGATACGGTAAGCAATCCCAGTACAGCAATGACGGTAAAAATAACTAAGTCTATTTTTTTAAACCTGCCACTAAGCAAACAGTAGGCCATTATTGTAATAATAAAGTCGCAAAACATTGCAAGCACATTTGGTTGCATTAATAGCGCTTGAAACCTTGCCGAGCCGTTGGGCATTATCCAAAGCGATTGAGTTGATTGCAAATATGGAGAGACCCAATAAAATAGCCCCATTAAACAAGATAAAATAAGGCTAATAGCCAAAATTCTTACATTTTTTGGCAAGTTTATAGCATTTGGGCGCTTTATAAATATATTTAAAACTGCAAATAGCGCAATAAAAACTGCAATTTTTACAAATCTTTGAATGTTATATTTTCCAAAAGGCATTAAGCAATATAAAACAAATAATATAATTGCCCCTAGTAGTAACCAGCTTGGTTTAGCATGCTCTTTAAAATACAAAATGATATAAAATTTAATTATATACGCAATAACAGCCGCCGCATATATGCTAACACCTACCGGAATATTTAGTGCCGCATACGGCGTGCAAAATATTAAATATGTAAAGCCGTTGCTATAATTATCTACCAGTACCATTATAAGAAGAAGCCCAAATGCTACCCATGTAAATTCTCCTATAAAGCAACTAGGTATAAAAATTAGTGTTAATATTAAACAATTAATAAAAATTCTATTTTTAAAATATTTCTCTTTAACTGTTGCAGCTTCCATTATCTATTTGCTCAGCAATTACTTGCGGCCAGCCTCCCTAAAACAACTAAAATTACCTTACTTTTTAGGGTATAATATCATACAATTGCATAAAAATCAATACCTTTTGCAAAAAATGTCCCAAAAATAAACATCTAGCTAAAAAATCTAGTAAATAATTGCAAAAATTGCATTATTTAATACTATTAGTTAGTTGTTTAGTTATCCAATTTTTAGAAAACTCAATGTATGCTTTTAAATTTTTATCTACATAATTATAATCTATTTTAGGTTGACAAATAAATTTTTCATCTTTATTAAAATATCTATTTGTCAAATTTAATATAGATAAAATGTCGTTTAGCTTTATTCCCTTAGCTCTTGAAAATACATAAAATTCCTTTTTAAAAATTATAGAAAAGCAAATTGCATGAAAAGAGTTAGTAAAAATACAATCTGCATAATAAATGGCAGATAGAAAATCTTCTATGCCAGCATCTAAATTGCAGTTTCTAAATATGTTTCTTTTAAAGTTACTGTTAAATTCTACAAGTTTTAGTCTATGCTGCTTTGCATACTTTTTAGCGGCTACTATTACATCATTGTTGTAATCTACTGGCAGATATAATAAAATATATCTTCTTTTAGTTTTTGGCTTAGTATTAATTAATTTTAAATAATCTTCTTTATCCAAAAGAAAAACGGGGTCGAGA
>CAYTHL010000017.1:9994-24353 GCA_964437615.1 uncultured Lachnospiraceae bacterium
ATATTTAAGTTTTCTTTTAGATAAATTTTGCTTGCATTTTCTCTAACTGATACGCTATCTATATTTTTTATTAACTCCATAAGCATGTTTTTATTATCTTGCGATAAATTTAGGTTCCCCATGCTTGGGGCATAAGCAATTTTATATTTTTCATTTGCGCTAGCAAAGTTAAGAAAGAAGTTGTCATCATACTTGCCATTAAAATAATAAGATGCCCAAATAACATCACTTTCGCAAATATAAACATCATAATCTAAATTTGCTTGTTTTAAAGTATCGTAGTTATATTTTGTGGTTGTTAAGCTTAGGTTATCTTTAATAAATCTCTGAAATTTTTTAAATCTTGAGTTATACTTAGATTGAAAAAGAAAAATTATTGCACCCTTATAAAAATTTTTTAAGCTTCCTTTTTTAAAATAATTTTTATAAGGATGTTTATAATTAAAATCTTTATAACTGACAGGAATATAATCAATAATATCACATTTATCAACTAAAGGCTGCCGCTTTAAAAACTGTTGCATGGCATAAGAGTGTAACATTGCGCCGTAGTTTAAATCGGAAGTATTTACATTTAGACTAATTGTTGCTACCTTTAATTTTTTGCTTGGTAAACTGCTACTATTTTTATCATCTTTTGTTATGTCTTTCACCGCTATTCTCCTATTTTTCTATTGCGCCAAAACGGCGGTCGCGACTTTGATATTCTAAAAGGGCTTGCTTTATATCTTTCTTTTTAAAGTCTGGCCAAAGAGTTTTGCAAAAATAAAGTTCGGCATAAGCTGCTTGCCATAGCATAAAGTTGCTTAGTCTTTGCTCGCCGCCGGTGCGCACAATTAGGTCTAGTGGGGGTTGGCCATTTGTGTATAAATACTTATCTATATCTTGCTCTGTGACATTTTTTAAATTGGCATCAAGCATTAAATTTATGGCGCGCGTTATTTCTTGTTTGCCGCTATAATTTACGCAAAAATTGAGCGTATGTGCTGTAATGTGCTTAGTTTCCTCCATAATCTCCACCACTTTTTTAGAAATATCTTCCGGAAATTTTGTATGGTCGCCCATTACATTTAGTCTAACATCTGGATATTTTTTTTGCAAATCTTTGTTTAAGTAATGTCTAAAAATTTTAATTAAGTAATCTATTTCGGCTTGTGGGCGGTTCCAGTTTTCGGTAGAAAAAGCATAAACACTTACACTTTTTATGCCATATTTGTAAAAACATTCTTTAACTACTAAATCTAGCGTTTTTTTGCCAGCATTGTGCCCCATAGACCTAACAAGCCCACGCTGTTTTGCCCACCTACCATTGCCGTCCATAATAAAGCCAATATGATCTGGCACCTTTAGTATCTGCTGTTTCATGAAGCCTCCAAAATTTATACTAATTAGATTCTTTTTCTTGTGTACTACTGTGTAATTTTGGCTGATAGTTAAGTACACTATTGTTTGCAGCTAATTGTTTTGCCATGTCTGTGCCAAGGTCGTACTGCTGCTTAGTAATTTTGCCCGAATTTAGTAGATAATCCTTATATAGACCTTTGCCGCCCGTTTCTGCACCATTTTCAGCCCCGCCAAACATCGCAAAAGGTGTTTTTAAAATTATCCACAAATCTCTAAAAAAAGTTACCTTTTGCATGTATTTTCTATCTATTTCAAAGGTATCTTCCCAGCTAGCCTTAGACCTGCCACCGCTTACCTGATCTAGCCCAGTAAGCCCAGGACGTACCCCATATGTTTCAAGTGCCGCTTCGTCGTAAAAGATAACATCTACAAGCATGCGCGGACGCGGCCCCACTATACTCATATCGCCTTTTAAAATGTTAAACAGCTGCGGAAGTTCGTCTATGCTGGTTTTGCGCAAAAATTTGCCAAACTTAGTTATGCGCAAATTGTCTGGCAGCAAATTGCCGTTTTCGTCTGTTTTGTTGGTCATACTTCTAAACTTGTATAACTTAAATACCTTACCGTCTTTGCCCGGCCTATACTGAACAAAAATGGCTTTGCCGCCGCCTATAAATATTTTATGTAAAACCCAAGTAATAAGTAGCAACGGCGACAGAATTATTATTGCCAGCAAGGACAAAACAAAATCAAAAAAACGCTTGAAAACCAGCTGATACAGTGTTTTACGCTGCTTTTTTGCAGGTTTTTGTTGTATCTGAGTATTTTCTACTGATATTTTTTCTTTTTTCTTCATTATTACCCCTAAGCTGGTCACAAATTTATGTATGTAGGTATATTATCATAATATTTAAACAAAAACAAGTGAAACTAAAAAATTTGCTAAAAATATATTTATTTTTTGCAAAATTGTATCTAAATAACATATTTTTATGCAATAAAAAATCTTAACTAAATAAATATTTCTGCTCAGCGCTAGAAAATTTCAGTTTTTTTGCAAGAGGCGGCAGCAGTTCTATAGACTGCTTTAGACAGTTTAAATTTTTTATAAGCGTTTTCTTAGTCGGCTTGCTACTGCCATTAGAGTTTATAAAAAAATCTTTGTTTTCTACTTGGCTGCACATTAACCAAAAAGATGCATCCATTAGCCCTAGCCTAAATATCATTTGCTTACACATTTTTAGATGTTTAGCGCAAAGAGTTTCTGCCTTTTTGCAAATATCTAAAAGCCATTTTTCGGTGCCATTGGTTGCCCAATACTTAAACCAATAATCTAGGCGGACAAAAAGTAAATATACATCTATTAAAGACAATTTTAGCTTACTAATGGCCCCGCCCTCCAAATTTCTAGATGCTAAATTATACGCAGTCAAAATTAAAATCATACATAAAAAATGGCAATGACATTTGTAATCATTGCCAATCTATCTACTTTGTTTTTTTGCGCTAAGTTGTTGATTCTTTGGGCGGTTTGCTGCTTGTGTTTTCCATAGACGCGTCACTTTCTGCTAGTGATCGCTCGCCAGATTTAGATTGGCTAGGCGTATCGACACATGCGGCTTGCTCGGAAACATTAGCACTGCTGCCAGTTGAGTCATCTTTTGTTAGTGTTGGCACCAACTTATTGTAAAGCCACTTTTTCTTTCCGCATAGCCAGCTGATGCTAATTAGCACACAGGAGCCAACGGTAGATACTGTGCACCAAATAATATCCCACATGGTGTCGATGATGCCAATATCTAGGTACCCGCCCTCGATAGTATAAATTATATTTCCGGACGCATCATAAAGCACGGTTTTGGCAATGCCGTCTATCATTTCAGTGTGCAAATGGTCGTATTCGGGATACAAATAAAACGACCTTATAGAGTTGACAATTGTATCCTCTTGCATGTCGTAGCTAGGGTTGGTCTGGTCCATAGTAAATTCAAATAGTTCCCAAGCCACTGCCATAATCATGCTAAAACCAATGGCAAACAAAATGCATGCAAAAAACTGCTTTTTTGTTTTTGGCTCGCCAATAAACACCTTCATTATTGCAATACCTAGCAGAACAAAGAATACCCCAAAAATAGCATGAGAAATGTTGTCTAGGTCTGGAATATATGTATAAACATTGTAGCACGCCCCAATAAAGCCGCTAAGAATAAAGACATAAAGCACAAAGGCAAAAAATGTTGGACACTTTATCTTTAAATAATACTCCACCACATAAAATGCTGGCACTACTAGAAAATAGCAAATGCACAAAGCAATATCTCTGCTTCTACCAACTATGCAAAAATATATTGCCGAACCCAAGCAAAATGCACCAAAAATAAAGGTTATTATTGCAAGAGGTATATTATTTTTAGTTCTATCTACAAAATAATGCCACAGCCCAGAAATTTGCCTGCCTATAAATTTAAAAAATTTCTTCATAACTTTATCCTTTATTGTATAATACGCTAAACACTTCTAAAATGCAATTTTAGTTATAAGTATATAATTTGTCAAGTTAATAAAAAATATTTCTTAAATTTTGGCATTGTAGCTCCACGACGCAATTTCTGGCATATCTACTCCATGCTCTACAATGTATTCGCCGTGCGCTTGTAGTTTCTGCTCCATTTCTTTTATAACTTTTGCCCTTGTGGCTGGTGCTATCTTTACCGCCCGAGCAATTTGCATAAGCAAATGAAATCTGTCTATCTGGTTGCGGACACGCATATCAAAGCTAGTGGTAATTGTACCCTCCTCTTTGTACCCGTAAACATCAAAATTTTTGTTCTTGCGTCCGTAAACAAGCTGCTTAATTAGCCCCGCATAGCCATGAAAATTAAATAATACTGGCTTGTCAGTGGTAAAAATGGCGTCAAACTGTTCGTCAGTTAGCCCGTCCGGGTGGACATCTTTTGTAGTTAAAGTAAACAGATTAAGTACATTTACAAACCTTATGCTAATATTTGGCAAATATTTTTTTGCAAGTTCCACAGTTGCCACAGCCTCGGCAGTTGGAGTATCTCCGCAGCACGCCAAAACTATGTCTGGATTATTTGCATCGCCAGTGCAAGCCCATTGCCACACCCCAATTCCGTCTTTTACAAGTTGCTTAGCTTGCTGCATATTTAGCCACTGATATGTTGGGTGCTTGCTTGCCGTTATTACATTTATTTGGTTTTTGCTTTTTGTGGCTTTGTCAAAGGTTGCAATAAGCGTGTTTGCGTCTGCCGGCAAATAAATTTTAACAACGCTTGGTGCTTTGCTCGCCATATGGTCCAAAAATCCCGGGTCTTGATGAGTGTAGCCATTATGGTCTTGCTGCCAAACATTGCTAGTTAGCACCAAATTTAAGCTACTAATTGGCTTACGCCATGGCAAAGTTTGCGCCACTTTAAGCCATTTGCAGTGCTGCGCCACCATGCTATCTACAACACGTATAAATGCCTCATAACTGTTAAACATTCCATGTCTGCCGGTAAGCAAATAGCCCTCTAACCAGCCCTCGCAAGCATGTTCGCTTAAATAACTGTCCATAATTCTGCCGCTATTAGACAAACTAACATCGGTAGAAATTATTGGCTCTTCAAAAGTTCTGTTTTCGGCTTCAAATTGCTGATAAAGCCTGTTACTCATGGCCTCGTCTGGGCTAAAAGTGCGGTAATTTTGATTGTCTTTGTTTAGTTCAAACAGTCTTTTTATATACCCCCCTAGGGCAAACATATCCTGCTCTTTTACACTGCCCGGACGCGGTACATTAACAGCAACATCACTAAGTTTAGGCGTAATTATTTCTTTAAGTAGCTTGCCGCCGTTAGCATGCGGATTTGCTGCTATGCGCTTATCTCCCTTTGGCAAAATTGCACTAATGTGAGGTTTAAGTTTATAGTCGTCGCCAAATAGCTCGTTAGGTTTGTAGCTTTTTAGCCATTCTTCTAGCAACGCTAAATGCTCGGGCTTGGTCATGCTAATTGGTATTTGATGCGCCCTAAAATGCCCTTCAACTTTATTACCATCCACCACTTTTGGGCCAGTCCAACCCTTAGGTGTGCGCAAGATAATCATTGGCCAAAGCGGCACTCCACTAATTTTTTTGCTCCTTGCCAAATTCCATATAGCGTGGATTTTTTCTACACACTTATCCATAGCTTCTGCCATAAGCCTGTGCATCTTTTTGGGGTCGTCGCCTTCCACCAAAATTGGCTGATAGCCATATCCCTCAAATAGCCTTAGTAGCTGCTCTTTTGGCATTCTAGAAAGCACCGTTGGGTTTGAGATTTTGTAGCCATTTAAGTGTAAAATTGGCAAAACTGCGCCGTCCCTTGCAGGGTTAACAAACTTATTGCTATGCCAACTGGTAGCAAGAGGCCCCGTTTCAGCCTCGCCATCGCCCACTATTACCACCGCAATTAGGTTTGGATTATCAAAAATTGCACCATATCCGTGCGCCAAACTGTAGCCAAGTTCTCCGCCCTCGTTTATGCTGCCCGGAGTTTCGGGTGCAACATGGCTGGGGATGCCGCCAGCAAAAGAGAACTGCTTGCAAAGCCTAGTAAGCCCCGCCTTGTTTTGCCCAACCTTTGGATAGTACTCGCTGTAAGTACCCTCTAAATAGCAGTTTGCCACAAAAAAGTTTCCGCCATGACCCGGCCCAGATAGCAAAATTAGGTCTTGATTATACTTAGTTATAACTCTATTTGCATGTGCATAAACAAAGTTTTGCCCAGCACAAGTTCCCCAATGCCCCACTGGTTTGCTTTTTATATGTTCTGGCTTTAACGGCTCTTTAAGTAGCGGATTATCCTTTAAATATAGCTGCGCAACAGTAAGATAGTTAGCCGCCCTAAAATACTCGTCCAAGGTTTCTAGATATTCGTTAGATAAATATGCGTCTTTCATAATTTCTCCTTATTTTTTTGCGTAATTTTTTTAATTTTTATGAACATTTTTAATATTTTATCCAAATTTGCAGTATAATAACATAATTTTTGCAGATTTTATTGATTTAATTGGCTAAATTAATTAGTTTTTTGCTTATTTTTTGCAATTTAGATGTAAATTTGGTTAAATTTTGCTATTTTTTACCATTACTACGCAGTAAATTTGTTAAAGCAACAAGTATTCCAAGTTTGCCTTGGCTATAAGTTATCCCGCCTTGCATGTAGCAAATATATGGCTCTGTTAGCGGCCCGTCACAAGACAAATCTATGGTGCTGCCAGTGATAAAACTTCCACTTGCCATAACTTCTTCGTCGGGGTAACCCGGCATTGGAGCGGCCTCTGGCACAACAAAATTTTCTATTATCATACCCTTTTGCATACCTTGGCAAAACCCAACTAGTGCGTCCGCCGAGCCAAGCCGGATAGTTTGAATAATGTCGGTACGTTCTTCTAGCGGCGTTGGGCTAACATCATAGCCCAGTTTTTGTAGTAAAAAGCTTGCAAGCGTCATAGTTTTTAGGCTGCTTTCCACGGCACTTGGCGCATAATATAGGCCCATAAACATTTCACGATTGGTGTTTAAGTTGGCGCCAAGGTCTTTGCCTATCCCGGGTGCAGAAAATCTTTCGCTAACCTGCCAAACTAAGTCTTTTTTGCCAACAATGTATCCGCCAGTGCGCGTTATGCCGCCAGATAAATTTTTCATCAGCGAGCCAACTATAATATCTGCACCAACATGAGTTGGCTCTCTATCTTCTACAAAGTCACCATAGCAGTTGTCTACCAGCACAATAACGTTAGGGTCGGCAGCCTTAATAGCTTTTATAACCTTTTCTATTTTTTCTATGGTTAAGCTCTTTCGGCAAGCGTAGCCCCTAGACCGCTGAATAGCCATTAGGCTTACACCGCCACGCTTGATGCGGTTTACAATGGCCGCAATATCAAAGTCGTCGTCAACCAAATCTATCTGCTCGTAATTTACCCCATGGGCGATAAGCGAATTTTTGCTCTTGCCGCTAATACCTATCATGGTAGTTAAACTATCGTATGGCCTGCCAGATATAGACACCATGGTGTCGCCAGGGCGCAACAGCCCAAAAAATGCCAGTGCCAGCGCATGCGTTCCGCTCATAATTTGCGGACGAACAAGGGCGTCTTCGGCACCAAAAAGCTGTGCATAAACTTGCTCTAACTTATCGCGTCCGCCGTCATAATATCCGTAGCCCGTAACCTCGGCAAAATCTGGGCTAGCAAGTCTGCAATCACCAAACGCTTTAATAACTTTGGCCATTATCGCCAAACTTGTCTGCTCGTATTTTTTAAAAACTGGGGCAAGCTCCTTTTCTGCCTCGTCCGCCATTTCTACCAACTTTTGATCAATGTCTAGCCCTAAATACATAATATCTCCTTTGTGCAACTATTTTTTAGATATGTTTGCTTAAAAAACATAGCCTTTCTCTTACTCGGCATTTTAGCATGATTTTTGGTCATTTGTAAAACATTTTAGCCAACTTAACCAGCCCTACCGCAAAAAATAAAAAATTCTACCCTTTTCGCCCCCCCATTTTGCCCCAAAATGCAAATACAAAATTGTTTATATATTTACAGTTAACTCAAAGTATGCAAACAAAAAACAAAGCAACCAATTTTATGGTTGCTTTGTTTTTTATCATAACTTTGTTACAGCCCAAATATGTCTTCTTCGGTAAACACTTCGGCGGCGTTGCCAACCCCTGCCCGTTTTGAAATATTCAAAAGCTGTTTTTTTATTGGCGCTAAATTTTCTAGCGGCTCACACAACTCTATTATGGCGTCAATTTCTTCCTTAGCCACATAAACACTGTCAAATTTAGGGATTTTGCCGTTGGCACCAAATATGTAGTCACTTAAAATAACAGATAGCTTACCATTTCTATCAAATACACCTTCGTTAGATTTATCAATTCTGCTTATAAGTTTATTAAGTTCTCTGCAAACCTCTAACGCCAATTGACTTTTGCCGTCAAGCTGCATGCAAGCATGTTCGTGTGCAGAAATAAGTTTTTGAATGCCACTGTTTTCTTCTGGCGATAGAGAAAGAGCATTTTTCTGCAACTCTATTTTGCATTTTCTTTGGCGAGATGCCAATATTTCCAGTCTTTTGCTCTCGGCTAGGGCAATGTCAGCTAGTTGCGACAGTTCGGCTTTGCTAACTAAACAAATCCCGTCTATTGGTTGCAAACGCCAGTCTTTATTTTTAATTTTGCCACTTTTATAAACATTTATTAAACTTTTACAAACCTTAATTTTTGCTTTAATTCTGTTATAAATAGGTAGGTAACCCATGTATTCTTCAGTGCAGTCTGCAAAAGCTTCGGACTTACCGTCTTTAGAAAACTTACCAGTTTCCATATTGCGTTTACCTTGCAGTATAATGTTAATAATTTTGTCATCTACTATTGAGTGGCCTTTGCAATAATCTTCTTTATTTCCCATTTTGCCGCTAAAATATCTGCACCACGCTATAAAATCTTCTTCTAAACTTTTGTATAGCCCTTCATTTGATGCGCTTAATTTTTCTAAGTTTGCAAGATCCTCAGTAATTAAATCGTTGGTATGCAAAATAGCGGCATCACGCATTGCTTTGATATACTCTGCGCCTATTATTCCTGCGGATTTGCCTAACTTTTCAAAAACTCTTTTTTGGTATTCGTTTAAAACCCAGTAAATTTGGTTAATTGTTTGCGACAACATAGCTTCACTATGTATCATTGCGATAATTTTTATGGCGTTATTGTTGCCGCCGTTTCCCCACATAGTTTCCACCGATGTATCTACCATTTTTGTTCTCCTTTTAGTTATCGGTTGCATTTTAGCACAGGCAAAAGCTAAAATCAATACCCAATTTAAAAAAATTTGCGGCAAGCTTGCTTTTGTTTAAAAAGTGCTTGACAACTTGCAAATTTTTGGTATAAACTGCAGTCATGATTAATTTTGCCCAACAACAGCAACAGTAATTGCATGGGATAACCCGTATGCAACTATTTTGGGTGCTTTGGGGTAAAATATAATAGGTAAATCTCAAGGCACCGCAAGGTGCTTTTTGCGTTTTATAAAAAGGAGAAAATTTATGAATAGTTTTAATGACCCAAGGTTAGATGCCATGATATCTCACCGTCCAGTTTTTGCTAAGCGTGCCATGATAACCAGCGGCATGCCTAACGGCAACAAATATCTGCATATGGGGCATGCTATGATGGCGGTGCATGCAGACATTTTTGCGCGCTTTATGCGGGATAGAATAGGAGCAGAAAATGTGCTGCATGTGTCTGGCACTGACAGTTTTGGCAGCCCCGTAGAAGAAGGTTACAGAAAGGCGGTCGAGGCCAAAGAGTTTAGTGGCAGCATAAAGGAATTTGCCCTAAGCAAACGAGAATTTCAAAAAAAGACCTTTGACGAGTACCAAATTGGCATAAATTTGTACTCTGGTAGCTGCACAGATGAGGCTTTGCCCTTTCATGAAGAAACAGGGGCATGGATTTTTGACACTCTTCTTAAAAATGGCCATTTAAAAAAGCTATCTACCTATCAGTTTTACGACCAAAGGCTTGGCTGCTTTTTAAACGGGCGTCAGGTTGTTGGCAAATGTCCAATAGACGGCTGCACGGCCGAGCGCGGATATGCCGACGAGTGCGACCTTGGGCATCAGTACATGCCAAGTCAATTAATAGACCCAATCAGCGTGCAGAGCGGCGAAAAACCTATCTTAAAAAAGGTGGACAACTGGTACTTTGACCTAGATAAGCACACTGCCCTGCTGCAAGACTGGACAAATTATTTAAAATCTAATACACCTACGCGCGACTACATTATTAAAACAATAAATGAGTTTTTAAAGTTGCCCGAAATTTACATTAAAAAGGATTTTGAGGCAAAAGTTGACAAAATGAGCAGCACTCTGCCGCCATTTATCAAAAAAGGCGACACAAAAAACAGCTTCACCATTGTTTTTGACAAACTAGAAGACCGTGAAGATGCATGCGAAAAACTTACGGCGGCGGGCATTACCTACCGAACAGGCAAAACCCTTGTGCCGTTTAGGCTAACAGGGGACTGCCAGTGGGGTCTTAAATGCCCTAAAACTGCTGGGGATAACCTCACTTTTTGGGTGTGGCCAGAAAGTCTTTGGGCGCCAATAAGTTTTACTAAGCAGTGGTTAGCCCAAAACGGAAAAAATAAAGACCGTTGGGTGGATTATTGGTGCAGTAAAGACTGCAAAGTCTACCAGTTTATCGGCGAAGATAACATATATTTTTACGGCCCAGCGCAAACAGCCATGTGGCTATGCATGCAAGGCGAAAATCCAAGCATGGATATACCCACGGGAGGTTTAACAATTCCGCAAATTGTCAGTGACAAGCACTTGCTATTTTTGGGCAAGAAAGCCAGCAGTAGCGGAAGCGTAAAACCGCCGCTAGCGCACGAGTTACTAAATTATTACACGGCCGAGCAACTGCGCATGCACTTTTTGGGACTTAATGTGGCAAACAATCCAGCAAGTTTTTGCCCTAAGCCATTTAACCCAGAAGCCAAGCCAGAAGACGCCGACCCCGTTGTTAAAGAAGGCAATCTACTAACCAATGTATTTAACCGTGTTCTGCGCTCTTTGTGCTATACATGGCAAAAGGACTATAGCGGCATTATGCCTTATGGCGAGCCAAGCGTAGACGTTCAAAAAGAGGCAACTTTGGTGCTGCTAAAATACGAAAAACTGATGAGCGAGCAGAAATTGCACATGGTTAGTTACGAACTAGACACATATATAAGAAATATGAACAAACTTTGGGCTAAAAATTCGGCACTTTTTGCAAACGACCAAGGCCTAGAAACACAGACCATTGTTGACGAACTACACATGGTGCGCACGGCGCTATTAATGCTCCACCCTGTTGTGCCTGTTGGAACGCAGTTTGTTGCAGACTTTTTGGGGCTAGATAGCGGCATCTTTAACTGGCAAAATGTAGACAAAAATATTTATGCCTTTGTAAAGGATGCAAAAAATCACAAGCCAACTTTTCTAGAACCTAAAACCGACTTTTTTAAAAAACACCCAAGCCAATACGAAACCGAGGAATAAAAATTTTTTAGCAACACTAAATTGATAAAATTTGCAAACTTATTTTTAGCAAAAACGCAGAACTTTTAATTGATGCATTTTTGTTGCCAAAAATATACTAACATAAATTGCCTTTATGTAAATAATCACTTTATTTGCAAAATTTTTTACAAATAATTTAATAAAATTGTTTGTACTGCCGCAGCTGTGTTATTTATTAATTTTTAATAATTGTTATTCCTCATAGAAATAATTTTAATTTACCAATGTTTCACAAAAAGTATAAATGTTTAATTGCAAAAATTGATATAAATTTGGGCAATTTTAGTCATATAAACAAATTAAAATGACAAAAGTTATTAACAATTTCAACAAAAACTATGTTAAAAACTACCAACTTTTGTTAATTTTACCCCACTTTTCAACAAGTTATTAACAAATTTTGTTAATAACTTCCCCTTTTGCTCAAAAATTCAATTATTTTTTACTATTTTACCATTTTGCCCTAAAAATGATTATTGTAGCCCAAAACTACATTTTTATTTGCTGCCATTTAGTGTCCGCCAAGTATGGATAAAAAATATTCTTTTATAGCCGGTATAAACAGTTTCTTCTACTGGTAGGCATTTCACTTCCACAACACCTGCTTAAAAACATAAAATATTATTAAAAAGGTTGACAAAATTATACTTATATTGTATTATAAAAATGTAACTTATACCATACCAAATTAAAATAGGTTACTAAAATAAAGATAATCGTAAGATTATCGTAGGTAATTCTTAATGAATTATCCAGTAAGTGGCAGCAACTATGGTTGCCGCCTTTTTTGTTGTTTAACTTGCCCCTTTATTTTGGTATGGTATAATTGTAAGTGCCCCGTTTCGCCAAGCAATGTCGTTTTAGTTCCCCTTTAAATTTGTTTGCTATAATTTTTACCCTCATAACAATATAAAAACGATGCTTTAGGCTTTTTGTTGCAAAATTTTTCCCTATTGACAGAAAGAAAAAAGTATGATACAATGCTACCTGTTAAGGGAGAAAAGATATGGAATCTATTAATTTAGAATCATCAATTAATAATTACCTAAAATTAAAGTTAAAAGAACAAAAAATAAATAAAGCCATAATGAAAATTACTGACGAGATTGGCACTAATAATTCTCTTCAAAAGATAATGGAATCTCATGAAATTATTGATAAGTCTGCTAATGAGGCTTTTGCAAAGGATTGCGAACCCGTTATGGATCGGTTAAATCAATATGTTAAAATAATTGTAACCCCAGGGGTTGAGTATAACTGTAAAAATATTATTGTTAATCTTATGGGCTCAGATTATCTTTTGGCTAATTTTCCAAGTGAATCTAATGTTTTATATCTAGATGAAAAATCAACAGCAGCGCTAAGCAAATTTGAACAAATAGTAAATCTTTCACCAGAAGTTCAGTTGGGTGTTTTGGGTATGAAAATGAAAAAATATTATGAGAATATTTGTTTTGATAATGAGGAATATGAATTAAAAGTTAAAATATATAATAGCCAAAAATTTCCAGCCGATAATAAGGTCACCCGCCATCTTTTTAAAAGTAAACTAAGGTATAAAGACAGACTTCAAGAAGAAATTAATAACTACAAAGTTTCTCATGATTATTATGAAGAAAATAAAGAAACAATTAAAGCTGTGCTTAATGATGATAAAATTGTGCTAAGAAAATTAATTGATGCAAATATTGCTAAGTTTTATGAGATAAAAAAATTAATTGAAGAATTTTGTGAACTTCGCAAGAAACATTTTGAATCTAAGGAGTATAAAGAGTCCTCGCAAAAATTAGAATTTGCAGTTCAGGCAGAAAATAAAAAGAAAGAATTACAAAAAAATTTAGGTGTAATTAAAAAACAGAGTAAAAATGAGTTTGAAAATATTGAAAATTTAGCTATATCATGCGCTAAAGAAAATACAAACAAGGTAATGGATGTTTTACAATTAATAGATGAATCTAAGTTATCAAAAGAAGACAAAGACAAGCTAAAAGATCATGTTTATTCTTCATTGTCTTCAAATTTGGTAAATGTATATAACGGATAGAATATAAACAAAATGTTTTATCTAGGTTTCCTTTTTTAATTTTGTATGGTATAATTTAGTGCAAGAAATTAAGCAATACACAGATGTTTTAGTTCCCTTTTTTAATTTGGTATGGTATAATTCTTGGGCATTACCAAACCCAGTTAATGTTGTTTTAGTTCCCTTTTTTAATTTGGTATGGTATAATTATGTTGGTATAAATAAGTATAGACAATCAGTTTTAGTTCCCTTTTTTAATTTGGTATGGTATAATAGAACAAAGAAAGGAAGAGTTTATTAAATTGGTTTTAGTTCCCTTTTTTAATTTGGTATGGTATAATATTTGGAGCATATCAATGTAACTAAACTTAGTTTTAGTTCCCTTTTTTAATTTGGTATGGTATAATCTTTTTGGCTTTCTTTGTCCTCAATTATACGTTTTAGTTCCCTTTTTTAATTTGGTATGGTATAATAAAAGCACAGCAGAGGCGGCGGTTACAACCGTTTTAGTTCCCTTTTTTAATTTGGTATGGTATAATCCGTTGTGTTGTAAGTGCTTATACCGTTTAGTTTTAGTTCCCTTTTTTAATTTGGTATGGTATAATTCTGAGAGTTTAAAGATAAATTATCACACTGTTTTAGTTCCCTTTTTTAATTTGGTATGGTATAATCCTTTCGTTTGACATACAAACGTGAATATAAATGTCAAACGTAAATGCGAAAAAAAATAAAATATTTCATAAAAGTTGTATATTTAAGAACGTATACAACATTAAAGGGGGTTAATTAACCCCCTTTAATGTTCGCAAACATTCCGTATAATATTTTTTCGCACGAAAAAAGATAGCTTTAATTAGGCTATAGCTTGCTTAAAA
>CAYTHL010000018.1:0-22625 GCA_964437615.1 uncultured Lachnospiraceae bacterium
CTAAAAAATATTAGCGCCCAAACTATGTTGTCTGCTACGCAGTAGGTGCCCAAAGAAAATAGAAATATGTAACAAATTTCCATGGTGCCGGTGCCGCCGGGTAGCGGAATAACTGTGCTAACCATTAAACACAAATAGTATGCCGACATATTTATTAGCATGGCCAGCAGTGCCTCGCCAAAACTATTTATTGTAAAACTGCCAAAGGCATAGCTTACACAAAATGGTATAAGACCAAACGCCAAGCACTCTATTAATGCAAGCAATACCGAACTAATTAGGGTGTCGGGGTTGCGTTTTAGATATTTAATAGAACTTTGGTATTCGTTAACTTGGGTTAAAATTTTATCAAATGTCTGGCGATAGTTTTTTACGATTTTAAGTTTGTAGCCAAGCCTTACAATTTTTTGGACAAAACTTCGCCCAATAATTTTGCCGTTGCCAATAATGTAGTACAAAAAGCAACTAATAACGGTTACAATTAATCCAATGGCGCCAACAATTTTGATAATTGCCATTAAAAAACCTTGCAGACTACCACTAACAGGGATTTGCGGAACTCCAAAAAAGAACAATAGCACAGCAATTAAGGTATATACAAAATTATAAACTATCAGTTTAATAATAGGTATGCTAGTAGCTACCCCCGCACCTACTCCGCTTTTGGTAAGCCTTAGTATTTGTGCTGGCTGACCGCCAAGCTGAGTCGGTGTAATAAAATCGTAATATTTGCCAACGCTAGCCACCCTATAACTAAGCCACAACTTGCGCTTGCCAGTAGTTTTGCGCAAATATAAACTAATTGTTAATATTTCGCAGATAAACCAAACTAAAAGCAGACCAAATCCAACTAATAGCCACCACATGCGGCTACCTTGTGTTTTAAACACCGACACAATACTGGCGTCCCCAGCACTAGAGAGCAAATTTTTGACTATAAATGTCATTAGAACAATGTTTATAACCAAAAAAATTATGCTAGTTATGGTACTTTTTCGCTTTTTTGTTTCCTTTTGAGATTCGGCAGCTTCTGTCATAAGTTTTTTGACAGTTTCGCCCTGTAAAATAGAGCCCTCTATATACTCGTCTATGCTAATTTGGTTAGGATTAACATCATTTGAAACTGCATCTGGCTCTTCTTCTATATGTTTTTGCGGCTTTGGAGGTTTAACGCCGTCCATAATAAGCTGCTTTGGCTGCTTTAATTTTTTTGCCATAATCGTATTTTAGCACACAATTTGTATTTTGAAAAGCATTTTTGTGCTTATAAAAGCAATATGTTAATGTAAAAATTTAAGTATGCAAACTAAAAATAAACATTTTTAAAAAATTTGCCATAAATTATTGTTAAAAGTTTATTTTTATTATATAATTGTAGTTGTAAACCAAGTTTAACTAACAATCAAGGAGAATTTTTATGAGTGCTGAAATTGTATCAACTTGTGTAGTAGTATTTTTTGTAGGTATACTGCTGATAGGGTTTCTGTTTGGGTTGGCGCGCGGCTTTAATAAGGGCATTATAAGGCTGTTTATGGTTGTAGCTTCGTTGGTGCTAACTTTTTTTATAGTGCCAAGCATTTCGTCAGCGGTGCTAAAAATAAACCTCGCAAACTACAATATTGTAATTGGAGGAAGTGTTGTAACAAGTTTTCCAGAATTAATTGTAGCAATTTTGTCTAATCTGCCCTTTGTTAACGATATAACCGGCACCGACGCCTTTGCAACAATTATGAATGTGCTTCCGCAGATGATACTTAATATTGTGCTATTTGTTGTTGTATTTTATATAATAAGGCTAGTAACCATGATATTCTATTGGATTATCGCCGGAGTTTGCTTTAACAAAAAAAAGATGGAAGGCAAAAACCGTCACCGCCTACTTGGTAGCTTAATGGGCGTTATTCAAAACTTTATAATATTTTTAGTTATTCTAGTTCCTTGCGTAGGGATAATAAATATGGTAGGCGATGCCGAAAAAACAATTGAATCGGCAACAACTACTCAAGCTGTGGCTTCGGCAAACATAGCACTTGCCGCAGATGACGAATATATTGTAGAAGAATCTGACAATGGCGAAAGTACAGACACTACCACAGACGACACCTCTACAAGTGACCAAACCAGTAGCTCCACTCCAGAGACGGTAAGCAGCCTTGTAAAGGTTACCGAGGTGGTTGATGCCTGCCAAAAATCATGGGTATTTAAATTTTTAAGCGCTGTAAAGTTGGATAAGGCTTGCATGTATGTATTTGACAACCTTTCTACTGTAAAAGAAAATGGGGTAAGCTACACTTTGTCTACCGAGGTTAAAAGCCTTTCTCAAGTTTATGCCGCTTATCTAGACGTAAAGGATGCTGGCGGCTTTGACTTAACAAACGCTGATAGTATAAATGCAATTCAAAACTTAGTAGAAAAATGCTACGATGGCAAGTTTACTAGCATGCTTGCCAATGATATAATTAAAGAGTTGGCTAATAAGTGGCTTAATAATGAAACATTTTTAGGCTTGTCTAAACCAAGTATTGCAAACTGTGAAGAAATTTTAAACGGACTACTTAACAAAATAAGTATGTCAACCGATATAAAAACAGAAATAATTGCAGCAACAAACACCATTAACATTTTACTTAATAAAATTGACGCCATTACAACAAACATCACTGGTGGCGATGGTGTTGTATTGGACGCTGAAGTTGTTGGCGACATACTTAATCAACTTGCGCAAGACGAAGCTATTTTTGACCTTGTTAAAGATGTTGTTGTTGAAAACCTAACAAATGTTTTGCCAGATGATATAAAAGATAACGACTATGGCAAAATAATTACCGAAACAATCGGCGCCATTTTTGGCGAAGAGGCTAACTACACCGCTGCGCAAGCCGAAATTCCTGTTATAACCCAAACTTTGGATATTTTGCAAGATGCAAAAAATACAACAGCCATTACTGAAACAAAGGCTGCTGCCCTTGTAGAGGCACTTTCAGGCTCTACCGTTATTTACAACCTGCTAACTGGTGAAGCTGGCAGCACCCTTACCGACACTTTGCAAGGCGCCTTTACCCAAGCCGACATTACAACCTTGCAAAAAGCAGTAAATGACGCTTACAACCAAGGCGAAGGCACTCTTACCAGCGAGCAACACGATGCCCTACTTAAATTATTTACATCTTCTACCGCCGACAATAGCGACGGCACCAGTGACAATGATGACGCTGATGACAATAACTCTGGCACCAATGGCGATAACCCCAGCGGCGAAGGAGTTGTTGACCAAAACGACAGCCTTGCAGACTAAGAGATTAGTTTTATGCTACCAAAAGTTAAAAAGGAATTAAAAAAATTTAAAGAGTTTAAAAAACATATAATTTTACTCAGTTAGAATTAACTTATACAGATGATATTGTTAAGTATAAAGACATTATTGTTTCAGACAAAAATGACACACTAAACGAGTGCGAATATTTTATTAATGTAGGTTACAAACTTAAAGGCGCAATTAGCAAAGCCCTTTCTAACTTGTTTCCTTACCAATTTAAATTTAGAGGCAAAAAGTTACATAATATAGAATCTGTATTTCAAGCAATAAAATTTCCAAACAAAAGAGAGCAAAATTTAGTTCTAAACTATAAAGGTTTAGATGCTAATAATATAAAGATAGCCACTAGCTACAATTGGAAAGACTCCAGCATGGTCTATTGGCAAGGCAAAGCCATAAATAGGCATTCCAAAGAGTATCAGGACTTTGTAGACGAACTTTATATTTGTGCTTTACAAAACCCGCTTTATAGAAATATAGTGCAGAAAGTGGATAGATATATACTCCACTCCATTGGCACGCAGGATTGTAACGAAACAGTATTTACTAGGTACGAATTCGAATACATGCTAAACGCCCTAAATGCGTTTTTAAGGAAACAAGATTAATGGATTTACGAAAGTTTGATATTCTTGGCGCATTTGAATTAGATGACAACACTGGTATAGAGCCTATAGTTACACCTTTAAATAATGGTAAATTTTTGTCTAGGAAAATATCTTACTATTACAAAGTAAATGATAATGGTATTTTTAGTGCTAGGTCATGTAAAGAATGTAGTTTTTTTAGAAAAAAATTTAAAGATTTATTAACGCAAAATCTATCAAGTGAGAAAAAATTTTGCATTGTTGATTAATATAGCGATTAATAATCTTCTCTATCGTAGTTAGAATTTAGAGTTTTTTTTAGTGTTTTATTTTCTATTATTAACTCCGAGTTGCACACATTGTCGGTAAGTGTTTTGTCGTGGCTAACAAGAAGCATTGCACCTTTGTAATCTTTTAATATTTTTTCTAGATAAATTTTATTAGGCAAATCTAGATGGTTTGTTGGCTCGTCAAGAATAATCATGTTAAAATCGCTAAGCACAATTTGGCACATTTTTATTCTCATTCGTTCACCCAAAGATAATGTACTTATCTTTCTGTCAAATACTTGACGATTCATGTTCATGTTTGCTAAGTTTTGCAAAAACAAAGTTGTAAACTCGGCGCTTCCACCATTTTTTGCATATTCCATAACCGTCATATTTTGCTCTAAGTCCAAAACATCCTGAGAAAGATAGGCTATCTTTAAAGACGGCGTTTTCCATATTGTGCCTAGATAGTCCAAATCTTGACCTAGTATCATTTTTATTAAGGTGGTTTTGCCCGAACCGTTTGAGCCTTTTAGGGCAACCTTTTCTCCCGCATTAATTACAAAATTAGAGTTTTTAAATAATAGGTTATTATCAAAACTTTTGGATAAATTTTCTGCTCTTATTAACACCTTGCTGCCGATTGGTTTTGCTTCTAACTTATAATAAACCTTGCCCTCTTCGTGCGGCCTTTCTATAAAATTTTCTTTTTGTTGCTCTAACCTAGAAACCTTTGCCTTAGATGAACTTGCAAGTTTGCCCGCACTAACTTGTGCCTTTGTTTGGGCACCTTTAATGCGGCTATCGGACATCATGCCGCCTTGCCTTCTAGACTGGTTTTCTGCTTTTATAGACCAATTGTTTAATTGTTCAATCTGTTTATTTAGCTTTCTTTCTAGCGCTTGTTGATTTGCGTATTTTTGCTTATCTTCTTGCAATTTTTTGTCTTTTAGTTCTTTATATTTGTTGTAATTTCCGTAAAATTCGGTAACCGAACCATTTTCTACTTCTAAAATTTTGTCTACCGTTTTATTTAAAAAATATCTATCATGAGATACCGTTACAACTGTGCCATTATAATTGTCTAGCGTTTTTATAAGCCACTCTATACCCTCTTGGTCCATATGATTTGTTGGCTCATCTAACAAAAGTATTTGCGGGTCATAACTAAGAATGGTTGCAAGCATAAGCTTTGTTTTTTCGCCACCAGATAAATTTATTAGTCTACTAGGTGTAAAATCTATATCGCCGTCTAGTTTAAGGATACTTTTTAGTTTAAAAAAGTCCTTTGCTTGCTGCGCTTCCATACAAACTTTGATAAAATCTTGGTCGGTATATTCTGTTATTTGCTTTAAAAATCCTATGGTATAGCCGTAAGTTTCTACATTACCGGTGTCGGGGTATTCGGCGCCCGCTATAATTCTTAGTAGCGTAGTTTTGCCAGACCCATTAGAGCCAACTATACCAACGCGCTCGCCGTCATAAATAGCAATATTAACATTTTTAAACAATTCTTTATCTGCAAACTGCTTGCTTATCGAATTTAGTTCTATCATATAATCTCTCACCCCCAGCTTGCCTTATCTTTGTGCTAATTGAAATACCAACTATTTATATTATAAAAGTTATAAAAATGTTTTGTCAAATATTTGTAATTGCATTGTAAAATCTAATATAAATTATGATAATTAGTTTTTACAATACTAAAACCGCAGCCAAATTTGGCTGCGGTTGTTCATTCCATGTTAAATCAAACCAAAGTGGCTTGATGCTTGGTGCGGTTGCACCAAATTTTTTTGCTGGTAACTACTGCTAATACTTTTAGTTTAGTAGCACCAAACTTAGGCATAATTCACCTAAATTTTTATAAGTTCTACTATTTATTAGCAAGTTGCACTAGCGCCAGTTTAGGCAAAACTTACCTAAAAATATACAAATTTACAATTATTTTTTAGTGCATTTGTTTACAATATGTAATTTTTATTACACAAGTTCAACAATTGCTAGTTGGGCGCTGTCGCCACGACGAACTGTAGTTTTAAGTATGCGAGTATATCCACCTGCTGTACCCTTTTCTTCAGCGCGAGCATCGTACTTAGGAGCAAGGTCATCAAACAACTTTTCTATAACTGGGTGTTTAATACCATTTGTTCTTGCTACAAAAGCATCTTTCTTTTCGCCTTTCATGCGTTGCTCTTGTCTGTCAAATAAAAGTGCTGTAAGTTTTCTGCGTGCATTTAGCTTAGCTGGGCCGTCTTTAGAAATTTGGGTCTTCTTTTCTTTGCCCTTAGCATCGGTTACAACCTGTTCTTCGGTTATAACATCTTTGTATCCCTTGCGTGCAATAGTGATGCACTTTTCTACATATTTTGCAACTTCTTTTGCACGGTCTAAGGTTGTTTCTATTCTGCCAATCCAAATAACATCGGTAGCTTGGTTTCTAACTAATGCTAATCTTTGGTCGTTGGGCTTGCCAATTTTACTATTACTCATTGTACTTCTCCTTATTCTTCTTTGCTTTTAAGCCCAAGACCAAGGCTTTCTAGTTTGTGGATAACTTCGTCTAATGATTTTCTGCCAAGATTTTTAACTTTAAGCATATCTTCTTCTGTCTTCTTTATTAGGTCTTCGACAGTATTTATGCCCGCACGCTTTAAGCAGTTGTAAGAGCGTACAGATAAATCCATATCCTCTATGCTCATAATCATAAGCTTATGAACTTTGTCTTCTTCGCGGCTGACAAGTAGGCTGGTATTTGCCATGTCTTCTACAAGTTCTACAAACAAGTTTATGTGGTCTACAAGCAGTTTGCTAGCTAGGCTTATAATCTCTTTTGCAGAAATTGTGCCGTTGGTTGTAACTTCCAAAATTAACTTGTCAAAGTCGGTATACTGACCAACACGGGTATTTTCCACCTCGTAACTGGCACGCCTAACTGGCGTAAACATGCTGTCTATAGCAATAAAACCAATAGGCAAGCTCATATCTTTGTTTTTGTCTGCGCTTTGGTAGCCACGGCCTCTACCGACAACAATATCCATATCTAGCGTAGCGTCTTGCTCTAGGGTGCAGATGTATAGGTCTGGATTTTCTACCGTAACTTCGTCGTCAGCAGCAATCATGCCAGCTGTGACAACGCATGGTCCTTTTGCAACCAACTTGATTGTTTTTCTAAAATCGTTGTCTTGGCTGCGGGTTTTAACGGCCAAGCATTTCATGTTAAGAACTATTTCTGTAACATCTTCCTTAGCCCCTTTAAGGGTAGAAAACTCATGCTCTACGCCACTAATACGTATGTTTGTAACGGCAGCGCCAGGCAAGCTAGAAAGCAAGCAACGTCTAAGTGCGTTACCAATGGTAACACCAAAACCACGCTCTAATGGTTCTAGCACAAACTTAGCGTAAGCGCCCCCCTTGTCTTCTACACATTCTATTTTTGGTTTTTCAATTTGCAACATTTTTTAAACCCCTCCTATGGATTACTTAGAGTAAAGCTCAACTATCAAGTGTTCGGCAATTGTTAGGTCTATATCATCACGCTGTGGCAACAGGTTTACTTTGCCTGTTAGTTTTTCTGAATTAAATTCTAACCATTTTGGAACAATAACTCTGCTTTGCTTAACGTCTGCAAACAATGCTTTGTTGCGTTTGCTTTCTTTAACTGCTATTTCGTCGCCAACTTTAACTTGATAAGACGGAATATTTACAGTTTTGCCGTTTACTGTTATATGGCCGTGATTGACAATTTGTCTGCATGCTGCGCGGCTTGCACCAATGCCCATACGATATACAACGTTGTCTAGTCTTCTTTCTAGTAGGCTTAGCATGTTTTCGCCAGTTTTACCACGCATTCTTGATGCTTCTTCGTAGTATCCATGGAATTGCTTTTCTTGCAAGCCATAAGCGCGTTTAACTTTTTGTTTTTCTCTTAACTGAGTTTGATACTCGGTTGGTTTCTTTCTGCTGTTTGGGTGCATACCAGGGTTAACTGGACGGCGTTCCATAGCACATTTTTTACTCAAACATCTTTCGCCTTTTAAAAATAGCTTAGCACCTTCGCGTCTGCATAGTCTGCAATCTGCATCTATATATTTTGCCATCTGTTACATTCTCCTTCCCTATACTCTTCTTATCTTTGGTGGACGGCAGCCGTTGTGAGGGATTGGCGATACATCACGAATAAGTGTAACCTCCAAGCCTTCGTTTGCTAGGCTGCGGATAGCAGACTCTCTGCCATTTCCCGGACCTTTAATATATACTTCGACACTTTTTAGTCCATACTCTTTGGCTGCTCTTGCTGCCTTTTCGGCTGCTTGACCTGCTGCAAAAGGTGTGCTTTTGCGGTTGCCGCGGTATCCAAGAGCGCCAGCAGAACATGATGCAAGGGCGTTACCAGCAACATCTGTTATGGTAACAATGGTGTTGTTAAAAGAAGATTGTACATGCACTATGCCCTTTTCGACATTAGTGGTTATTTTACGCTTTTTTGTTGTACTCTTTTTTGCTGTTTGTTGTTTTGCCATAATTTATTACCATGCCTCCTTATTTTTTCTTAACCGCGCTGCTGCGTGGCCCTTTGCGTGTTCTTGCGTTACTTTTTGTGTTTTGACCGCGAACAGGCAACCCTTTTCTGTGCCTAATTCCACGATAACTGCCGATTTCTTGAAGCGCCTTGATGTTCATGCCAACTTCGCGTTTTAAGTCGCCTTCTACAACAAGATGCTTGTCTATGTATTCTCTTATCTTACCTGTTTCAGCTTCGGTAAGATCTTTAACTCTTGTGTCTGGATTAATGCCAGTAGCATCAAGAATTTTGCCGGCAGTAACTCTGCCGATTCCGTAAATATAGGTTAAACCTATTTCTACGCGCTTGTCGTTTGGTAAATCTACACCACCAATACGTGCCATTTGTTTCCTCCAAAATTTTTTTGATTTGTTTAACATTGGAATGAAATGTTAAATTTTGCTTTGTGGACTTGCCACCTATTTTATATTAAAGCCCGCAAGCATATTTGCCGCACTTGCAAGCTATAATTTGCTTCGTTTAGCCCTGAACTTGTTTATGCTTAGGATTTTTGCTGCAAATAACTCTAACCTTACCATTTCTTTTAATAACCTTGCAGTTTTCGCAAATTGGCTTTACACTTGGTCTTACTTTCATAATAGTATCTCCTTTGCTCCTTTTTTGTTTACTTGCTTCGCCAAATAATTCTGCCTCGCGTTAGGTCGTATGGGCTCATTTCTAGCTTAACTGTATCGCCTTCGTACACGTGAATAAAGTTTTTCCACAGTTTTCCGCTTAAATATGCCGTTACTATGTGTCCGCCAGCAATCTTTACTTTAAAGGTTGCTCCTGGCATGGCCTCTACCACTACGCCTTCCATTTCTATAACGTCGTCTTTACTCAAAATTATTTGCCTCCACTTGTTTTGGTTAATATCTCTACGCCGTCCTTGGTTATAAGCACTGTGTTTTCGTAGTGCGCGCTAGGCATACCGTCTTTTGTGCGATTATCCCAGCCGTTTAGCACCATGTCATAAGTGCCCATATTTACCATTGGTTCTATGGCAAGAGTCATTCCAGCTTTTAGTTTTAGCCCTGTTCCAGCTGTTCCATACATAGGAATGTATGGGTCTTCGTGCATTTTTCTGCCAATTCCATGGCCACCCATGCACCTAACGACATTGTAGCCATGTTTTTCGGCATGACGCTGAACACTTGCACCAATGTCTCCCAGATAACTGCCTTCTTTTAAGCCACTTATTGCCTCAAAAAAGCATTCTTCTGTTACTTTTATTAGTTTTTGTTTTTCTTCGCTAATTTTTCCAACCGCGAATGTTCTTGCGGCATCTCCTTGATAGCCATTTTTAACGGCGCCACAATCAATGCCAATTATTTGCCCCTCTTGTAACACTTGACTACTTGAGGGTATTCCATGCACTACCACATCGTCCACGCTTGCACAAATGCTTGCCGGAAAACCTTGGTAATGCAGAAATGATGGTTTTGCCCCTTGGCTAATAATGTAGTCGTAGGCAATTTTGTCTAGTTCTTTGGTGGTTACACCTGGCTTTATGTGCTTGCCCACTTCCATTATAGCCTCTATGGTTATTCGTCCGGCCTCTTTCATACGCTCAATTTCTTTTTGATTTTTAATTGTTACCATTATGCCTTACCCAGTCCTTTAAGTACTCTTTTATAGGCAATCTCGGGGGTAGATGATGCGTCGCAAATTATCTCTACAACCTTGCCTTGCCCCTTAAAGTATTCTATAACAGGGATAGTTTCTGCCTCGTATGTGTCTAGCCGTTTGTTTATTGCCTCGGGAGTGTCGTCGCTACGTACTATGTACGCTGTGCCGCAGTTGCAGCAATTTTTTGTATCGCCGCCAAGCCTTAGGTTGTGGATATGCCCACATTTTGGGCAAACCACTCTGCCAGATAGTCTGTTTATAGCCTCGGCTCTGTCTATATTTAGAAAGATAACCTTGTCTACATCTATTTTGCCTTTCATAAGTTTTAGTTGATTGATAGTTCGTGGATAGCCATCTAAAATATAACCATTTTTACAGTCTGGCTCGGCTAGCCTAGACAAAACAACTTTTAGCGTTAGGTCGTCCGGAACTAAATTGCCGTTGTCTACAAAACTTGCCACATATTTGCCTAGCTCGCCGCCAGCTTTTATAACTGCCTTAAAAGCGTCACCCGAAGATATTGCCGGCAAGCCAAGTTGTTTAGATAGTTCTTCGCTTACAGTGCCTTTACCAGACCCCTGCGCTCCCATGATTAATAGTTTCACAAGCTACCCCTTACAAGATGTTTTTATGCCTTTTCATCATAAGTTGAGCATCTAGTTGTTGTTTAAGTTCTAGAGCAACACTAACTACAATCAGCATGCCAGTTGCAGTAAATGCGTTTAGTAGGCTTAATTGCCCGCCGGCTACAAAACTGAATATTACAGATGGAACCAACGCGATAAATGCTAGGAATATTGCACCAAACAATGTTATACGCTTAGAAACTCTGCTTAAATATTCAGTAGTTGGTTTGCCTGGCCTAATGCCTGGGATAAAGCCGCCGTTTTGCTGAATGTTTAGGCTAACATCTGACGGATTAAACTGCATTTGCGCATAGAAATAGGAGAAGAATAAAATTAGTAATGCTATGCAGATGCTATACAGCGCTGTTCCGGTGCCCATGTAGGTGCTCCACCATGTAGCAAAGCTGCTAGATGGCCAAAACAGACCAACAATTAGCGATGGAAATGTTATTATTGCTGTTGCAAAGATGATTGGCATAACGCCCGAGCCATTAACCTTCATAGGAATATATGTAGACTGACCGCCGTACATCTTTCTGCCCTTAACTTGTTTTGCATATTGCACAGGTATGCGGCGCTCAGCTCCGTCTACCCAAACAATGAGTGCAAATATAACTATTGCAAGCAGAATAAATGCCAAGAACTCCCACAGATAGCTTACGCTAGAGGTAAATATACTTTGTAGCGCGTTTGCAATTGACTGCGCAGTGGTTGAAATGATACCTACAAAAATTAACATAGATAGCCCGTTGCCAATGCCTTGGGCTGTAATGCGGTCGCCTATCCACATGGTAAAGCAACTTCCTGCAACTAGCAGCACAACTACCATTATACCAGTTAGCCACAATAGGTTTTCGCCAAAAATTGGGCTAAGAGTATCGCTATAACCAAGCACAATGCCAACGCCTTGGGCAATTGCCAAAACTATGGCAGTAATCTTGGTTATTAAGTTGATTTTTTCTCTGCCTTGGTCGCCTTGTTTAGACAATCTTTCTAGGGCAGGAATACCTACCGTTAAAAGTTGAATAATAATAGACGCGTTAATATATGGTGTAACGCCCAGCGCAAAGAATGCAGCGTTTGCAAGAGCACTACCAGTTACAGTGTTAAGTAGGCTTAAAATACCTACCGAATCGTTATCTATAATTGTAGAATAGGTTGACGAATTTAGCCCAGGAACTGGCAAAAAGCAACCTAGCCTATAGACAAGTAACAACAAAAGTACTATTAAAATTTTCTTTCGTAAGTCTTTGTCTTTAAATGCACTTGCTAGCGATTTGAACATTATACCACCTCAATGCTGCCACCAACGGCGCTGATTTTTTCAGCGGCAGACTTGGTAAACTTTGCAGCTTTAACTGTAAGCTTTTTATCTAAATTGCCATTGCCTAAAACTTTTAACCCATAAGGCTCAATTTTAGAAATTATACCCTTAGATTTTAATAGTTCGGCAGTAACAACAGTGCCGTCAGCTAACTTTGCAAAGTCGCTTACATTAACAGTAGTATACACCTTACGCCAGTTGTTTGTAAAGCCTCTTTTAGGGCTTCTTCTTAGTAGTGGCATCTGACCGCCTTCAAAGCCTGGTCTTACGCCGCCACCACTACGCGCATTTTGACCCTTATGACCCTTGCCTGATGTTTTGCCAAGGCCTGAGCCAATACCTCTGCCAAGACGCTTACTAGAACTTGTTGAGCCAGGTGCTGGTGACAATTCATGTATTTTCATGACAAATTCTCCTTAAATTAGATTTCTTTAACTTCTACTAGGTGCTTAACAACAAATATCATACCACGAGTGCAAGCGTTGTCTGGCTTTATGGTGGTGCTATTTGTCTTTCTTAAGCCCAAAGCTTCTAGTGTGCGTTTTTGCTTAATAAGTCTGCCAGAACCACTTTTTACAAGTGTAATTTGAAGCATCTTGCCCTGTGGTTTTTCGACTTTTGCTGCTACTTTTGGAGCGGCAACTTTTGCCATAGGCTTTTCTGCCTTAACTTCTGGCTTGTTTTCTGCTTTTACAGCTGCGGTTTTTACAGCAGATTTTGCTGCAGTTGCCTTTACTTCGGCAGTTTTTACAGCTTTTGTTTCTGTTTTAGCGGCTGTTTTTGTAGCAGTTGTTTTTGCTGCTGGTTTAGCTTCTGCCGCCTTTGTTGTGGTTTTAGTAGCTGGTTTAGCCTCTGCTTTTGCAGCAGATTTTACGGCTGTTGTAGCCTTTGTAGTTTTGCTGGCTGCAGTTTTTGTTGCAGCAGTTGTAGATTTAGCTGCAGCAGGTTTTGCAGTTGTCTTTTTTGTTGTAGTTTCTGCCATATTGTCTTTCCTCCTACCTTATCTCTTCCACAGTTTTGCTACGAATTGCAGCAATATGCTCTGCACTACGCAAGTTCTTTAAGCCCTCAAAAGTTGCTTTTACGCAGTTTACTGGGTTGTTAGAACCATAAGATTTTGTTGTAATATCTTTAATTCCAGCAATTTCTACTACATCACGAACAGCACCACCGGCTATAACACCTTTACCTTCTTTACTAGGCATCATCAAAATTTTTGTGGTTTCAAATTTGCCAATAGTTTCGTGAGGAATGGTTGTGTCATGAATAGGAACTTCTATAATGTGCCTTTTTGCATCGGCGGTTGCCTTTTCTATGGCAAGGGTAACTTCGGTTGCCTTGCCCATACCAACGCCAACTTTGCCGTTGTGGTCGCCAACAACTACCACTGCATTGAAGCGCATTTTGCGGCCACCCTTAACCGTTTTAGAAATGCGGTTTACGGCAACCATTTTTTTGTCAAGACCGTCGCTTTTCTGCTCTCGCTCGCGTCTTGGGCGGCGTTCAAATTTTTTGCCATGACCATTTTGTCTGTCATGTTTTTCTGGCTTCTGTTCAGCCTGTTCAGGATTATTAGCTACTACTTCTTCATTCAAGTTTTCTGCCATATCGTCCCCCTAAAACTTTAAGCCGGCAGCTCTTGCGCCTTCGGCCAATTTTTGAACACGCCCGGTATAAATATACCCGCCGCGGTCAAATACGACTTGTTTAATTTTTTGTTTTTTAGCGCGTTCAGCTATAAGTTTACCAACTTCGTAGGCTTGTTCGCACTTGTTCTTACCGGCAAGTACGCTAGATAGTTCTTTATCTAGTGTGCTGGCGCTGCAAAGAGTTTTGCCCGCCTCGTCATCTATAATTTGAGCATAGATATGCACAGTAGAACGATATACATTTAGTCTTGGTTGCTCGCTAGTGCCACACAGTTTGTTTCTAATGCGGCTATGCTTAGCTTTGCGGACTTCATTTTTATTAGTCTTATAAAACATACCTCATCTCTCCTTATTTCTTCTTGCCTTTCTTAATTTCTTTACGTCTAATAGTTTCTCCGGTATAGAAGATACCATAGCCGTGATATGGGTCTGGCTTTTTAAGTGACTTTAAGTCTGCTGCAAATTGACCAACCTCGGTTTTATCTATGCCAGAGATTGCAATTTCGGTAGCAGACGGACATGTTACTGTTAAATTTTTAGGAATTTCTATGTTTACCGGATGAGAAAAACCTATATTTAATACAACTTTGTTGCCCTGCACTGCACATTTGTAACCAATACCACTTATTGTGACAGATTTTGTATATCCCTCTGTAACACCCTTTACCATGTTAGCAATTAGGGCGCGATATAGGCCGTGCTTAGCTTTTACCGAATTTTCTTCGCTGCTTCTAGTTAAATGAACTACACCGTCCTTAACTTCTACTGTAATGCAGCTATCTACCCATTGACGAAGTGTACCCTTAGGGCCAGTTACAATAACCTCTCCTTCGGTTGTCTTGTCTAGGGTGACGCCAGCAGGAAGGGTAATAGGCGCTCTACCAATTCTACTCATACCTGCCTCCTTACCATACGTAGGCGAGAACTTCGCCACCTATGCCTAGTTTTCGTGCATTTTTATCTGTCATAACACCCTTAGATGTAGACACAATGGCAATGCCAAGCCCAGAAAGAACCTTAGGAAGTTCTGACGCACCTGCATAAATTTTTAAGCCTGGTTTAGAGATTCTTTTTATACCAGTTATAATTTTTTCTCCCCTAGCTCCGTATTTTAGTTTAACAACTAAGGTATTAAAAGCGCCATCGGTAGTTTCTTCAAAAGATGCAATATAGCCTTCGTCTTGCAAAATTTGTGCTATTGCAACTTTCATTTTAGAAGACTCCATGCTAACGCTCTCGTGCTTAGCTGCATACGCGTTACGTATACGGGTAAGCATATCTGCAATAGGATCTGTTATATTCATAAACCTTTATCCTCCTTTACCAACTTGCCTTTTTTACGCCCGGAATTTCGCCCTTATAGGCCAAATTTCTAAAGCATATTCTGCAAATGCCATATTTTTTTAAAACCGCATGAGGCCTGCCGCAAATTGAGCATCTAGTGTAAGCTCTTGTGCTAAATTTTGGTGGCTTTTGCTGTTTGTTTATCATAGATTTCTTTGCCATTCTACTCTCCTTATACCCTAGGCCCTAAAAGGCATACCAAGCTTAGCAAGCAAGCTTTTTGCCTCTGCATCGGTGTTTGCTGTTGTTATAAAGCAGACATCAAAGCCACGGATTTTTTCTATTTTGTCGTAAACAATCTCTGGAAAGATTAATTGCTCTTTTACGCCATAGCAGTAGTTGCCTCTGCCGTCAAACGCGTTAGGATTTAAGCCCCTAAAGTCGCGCACGCGTGGCAGTGCAATGGCAATAAATTTATCCATAAATTCGTACATACGGTTGCCCCTTAGGGTAACTTTTGCACCAATTTTTTCGCCAGCTCTAACTTTAAAATTAGCTACCGACTTTTTTGCTTTTGTAGCAACTGGCTTTTGACCAGCTATTAAGCCCAATTCTTCTACAGCTAAATTAAAGCTTTTAGAATTGCCCTTTTCGTCGCCCAAGCCCATATTTAAAACTATTTTTTCTAGTTTTGGAACTTGATTGATGTTTTTATAACCAAACTCTTTTTGAAGTGCAGGAACAACTTCGGTTTGGTATTTAGTTTTTAACCTTGCTGTTTGTGCCATACTCTACACTCCCCTTTGAGATGATTTTGCTGTGGTTGTCTTTTTGACCGTTGTGCTAGCCTTTGTAGCCTTTACTGCAGTTTCTGCCTTTGGTGCAGATTTTTTTGCAGGAGCCTCGACTTTTGCCTTTGCAGTTGTTTTTGTAGAGGCTTTCTTTTCTGTTTTAGCCTCTACTGCACTTACATCAGCAGCCTTTGCGTCAGCCTTTTTGCCAGGCTTCTTTTCCACTTTTACCTTTTCGTCTAGGCTAGAACCGCATTTGCAAACTCTAACCTTTTTTCCATCTACCACTTTGTGGTAAACTCTGGTTGCCTTGCCGCATTTTGGGCAAACAACCATTACATTACTCACGTCAATTGTGCCTTCTACATTGCGAATTTCACTCTTATCTTGTGCGCTTCTTGCTTTGTGAGTTTTGCTTATTTTGTTAACTCCCTCTACTATTACTCTACCAGTTTTAGGAGTAACTTTTAATATTTTTCCTGTTTTGCCAGCATCCTTACCGCTAATTACTAGTACAGTATCGCCAGTTTTTACACTAATTTTATTCATATGTTCCTCCTAAATAACTTCTGGTGCAAGTGAGATTATTTTCATAAAGTCTCTATCTCTAAGCTCACGAGCAATTGGCCCAAATATACGAGTACCCTTTGGTTGTTTTTGGTTGTCTATAACAACGGCTGCGTTGTCGTCAAACCTAATTACAGAACCGTCTTTACGCCTAATTTCTTTATGCGTTCTAACAACTACGGCCTTAACAACATCGCCCTTTTTAACAGTTCCACCCGGAGTGGCAGTTTTTACACTTGCTACTATAATGTCGCCAACGCCAGCATATCTGCGCTTTGCACCGCCAAGAACTTTAATGCACATAAGCTCTTTGGCTCCGGTGTTATCGGCAACTTTAAGCCTTGTTTGTGGTTGTATCATACACTTGTCCTCCTTGCTTATTTAACCTTTTCTACAATTCTAACTAGTCGCCAACGCTTATTTTTGCTAAGAGGTCTAGTTTCGGCAATTTCTACGGTATCACCTTCGCTGCACTCGTTATTTTCGTCATGAGCAACAAGTTTTGTAGTTTTGTTAACTGTTTTTTTGTATATTGGGTGTTTAACCTTGGTGTGAATTTCTACTGTAATGGTTTTGTCCATTTTATTGCTAGAAACAATGCCAATTCTGGTTTTTCTTTCATTTCTCTCTACATTTGCCATATTTCACCTTAACCTTTCTTTGCCTTAGAGGTTGTCTTTTTTACAGTTGCAGGTTTTGCTACTGGAACAACCTTGGCAATGTTTAGTTCTCTTTCTCTTATAATGGTCTTTACCTTGGCAATATCCCTTTTGCAAGTTTTAAGTTGCAATGGGTTAGCTAGGCTGTTTGTGGCATGAGCGAAACGAAGATTAAATAGTTCGGCTTTTAAACTGGCAAGTTTATCAGCAAGTTCAACATCTGTCATATTAACAAATTCGTTAGTCTTCATATTATTCACCCTCCACGCTCAAATTTTCTTGTTCTGCCTTAGAAACAATTTTTGTTCCACATGGCAATTTATAAGTTGCAAGCCTTAAAGCTTCTTTTGCAACCTCTTCCTTTACGCCGCCAATTTCAAACATAACTCTGCCTGGTTTTACAACGGCTACCCAATACTCTGGGTTACCTTTACCACTACCCATACGAGTACCCATAGGTTTTTTGGTTATTGGCTTGTCTGGGAAGATTTTTATCCAAACTTTACCGCCGCGTTTTGTATATCTTGTCATAGCAATACGGGCAGCTTCTATTTGGTTAGAGGTAATCCAGCATGGCTCGGTGGCTACAATGCCGTAATCGCCGTAGGTTATTTTGTTTCCACGAGTTGCAACGCCAGTCATTCTACCTCTTTGAACTTTTCTTCTTTTAACTCTTTTAGGCATCAACATTTTTGTTTCCTCCTATGTTAGCAGTAAAACTTGGTTTGCCCAAAATTTCGCCCTTGTAAATCCAAACTTTTACGCCTAGTTTGCCATAGATATGAGCTTCGGCAAAGCCGTAGTCTATGTTAGCGCGCAAGGTTTGCAGTGGCAGCGAACCGTCATGATAAGACTCACTGCGGGCAATTTCAGCGCCGTCAAGACGGCCACCAATCATAATCTTAACACCCTTAACCCCTGCCTTTTGACATCTAGAAAGGGCTTGCTTCATGGCTCTTCTAAAACTTACTCTGGCCTCTAGTTGAGCGCAGATGCTTTCTGCAACAAGTTGCGCATCGGTATCTGGCGACTTAATTTCTATAACATTAATGTTAACATTTTTGCCAGTAAGTTTGTTTAAAGATGCTTTTATAGCTTCTACGCCGGCACCTTTTTGCCCAATTACCATACCGGGCTTGCTTGTGTGCAAGTTTACAGTAAGTTTTTGAGCAGTGCGCTCAATAGTTACCTTAGATATAGAATAGTTTTTGTAGTTTTTAGATATAAATTTACGGATGTCGTTGTCTTCTTTAATAAGGGTTGCCATATCTTTTTTATCAGCAATCCAATTGCTGTTCCAGCCCCTATTTATGCCAACACGCATACCATTAGGTTGTACTTTCTGTCCCATAACTCCTCCTCTATTCCTTATCCTTGGTGTCTAGTATAACAGTAATATGGCTAGTTTTCTTTAAAATGCTGTGAGCTCTTCCCTTGCTAACAGGTTGAAATCTTTTTAAAGTTTGACCTTGGTCTGCATAAGTTTCTGCAACATACAAATCGGCTCTGTTTAGGCCAAGATTATGCTCTGCATTTGCAGCAGCACTCTCTAATGCTTTATAAATTGCCTCGCTTGCAGTATTTGGTATATTTTTTAGGATAGCAGCAGCTTCTGCGTAATCCTTGCCACGAATTGTATCTAAAACAACTCTTACTTTGCTAGGGGCAATTCTTACATATTTAGCAACAGCTTTAGCTCGTTTATCACGAGTTTGTGCCACTTTTTCTGCTTTTTGTCTTTGTCTTGTTGCCATTATTTCTTGCCTCCTGTGGTTTTAGCACCTTTATGACCTTTAAAAGTTCTTGTTGGTGCAAATTCGCCCAGCTTATAGCCAACCATTTCGGAAGTAATGTATACTGGAACATGCTTTCTGCCGTCATGGACAGCTATTGTATGACCAATCATATCTGGAACAATGGTTGATGACCTGGACCAAGTTTTTATTGGTTGCTTTTGATTTGCCGCATTAAGTGCTTCAACTTTTTTTAGCAAGCTTGCTGCAACAAAAGGGCCTTTTTTAATACTTCTACTCATTGCCTACTCCTCCTAGTTAACTCTTTTTACCATAAGTTTATTTGAGCGATTTTTCTTTTTACGTGTTTTCTGTCCAAGTGCTGGCTTGCCCCATGGAGTCATAGGACCAGCATGTCCAACTGGCGATTTTCCCTCGCCACCACCATGTGGGTGGTCTACTGGGTTCATGACACTACCACGAACGGTTGGTCTTACACCCATATGACGCTTACGTCCGGCTTTACCAAGAGAGACAATTTCGTGTTCGCTGTTGCCAATTTGACCAATTGTAGCACGACAGCTTAGCGGAACTTTTCTCATTTCGCCAGATGGCATTCTTAGTGTGGCATATTTGCCCTCTTTTGCCATAAACTGAACGCTATTTCCGGCACTGCGTGCAATCTTGCCGCCACGACCGGGTTGAAATTCTACATTGTGTACAACACTACCTACCGGAATATTAGATAGTGGTAGGCAGTTACCTACTTTTATCTCAACATCCTCGCCGCTGACAACGGTGTCGCCTACGGCAAGCCCAAGCGGAGCTAAAATATATCTCTTTTCGCCGTCTATATAGTGTAATAATGCTATGTATGCGCTACGATTTGGGTCGTATTCTATTGATGCAACTTTTGCAGGAATGTTGTCCTTATTGCGTTTGAAATCTATTATGCGGTATTTTTGCCTATTTCCGCCACCAATATGGCGAACGGTTATGCGACCAGCGTGGTTGCGGCCGCCTGTCTTTTTAACGGTATCTAGCAAACTCTTTTCGGGAGTGCTTGTGGTAACCTCGTCAAAAGAAGGAGCAGTCATTGATCTACGACTTGGGGTTGTCGGCTTATATCTTTTTAATGCCATAATTTATCTCCTTTCTGTTAGGATAGACTATCAAAGAACTGTATAGATTTGCTATCGTCTGTTAGCTGAACAATGGCTTTTTTGTAGTTGCCAGTAAGTCCTTCGTGTCTTCCCTGTCTTTTAATTTTGCCATAAACATTTTCTGTGTTTACGCTTTTTACTTTTACTTTAAAAATTTCTTCTACTGCTTGCTTAATCTGAGTTTTATTAGCACCCTTTGCAACCTCAAAAGTATACTTTTTGTTTGCAATATCGGCATAACTCTTTTCAGAAAGCACAGGTCTAATAATAATATCTTGTGCGAACATTATTTACAAGCCTCCTCAATTTTTTTGATTGCTTGCTGGGTTGCTATAACCTTGTCTGCTACTGTTAATTCGTAGGTGTTTACTAGGTCGGCAGTGGTTACTGCAACTTTGTCTAGGTTTCCGCTAGCGCGCAGCACATTTTCGTTTACGCCCTCGGTAATAACCAAAACTCGCTTGTCTGCTTTAAATGCATTTAGCACGCTAACAAGGCCTTTTGTTTTGCCGTCTAGTTCTAGATTGTCTACAACCACCAGCCTTTTTTCTTCGGCTACATTAGATAACGCCGATACAAATGCACCCAATCTCATTTGTTTATTTACTTTTTTGCTAAAATCTCTTGGCTTTGGAGCAAATACAACGCCACCATGTGTCCATTGTGGGCTTCTGGTAGAGCCTTGACGCGCTCTGCCTGTACCCTTTTGCCTCCAAGGTTTGCGTCCGCCGCCCCTAACTTCGGTACGGGTTAGCGTGCTTTTTGTGCCTTGACGTTGATTAGCTAAATAGGCTACGATAACTTGATGAACAAGTGCCTCGTTGTAGGGAGCTTTAAAGACGGAGTCTGCTAGACTTATCTTGCCAACTTCTTCGGCCGCTTGATTATATAGTTTTACTTGCATTATTTTCTCCCCCTTCCTTAGTTGGCTTTAACAGCTGTGCAAACGCTTACTACACTGCCTTTTGCACCAGGAATAGCCCCTTTAATTAATAATAGATTTCTTGCTAGGTCTACTTTAACAACTTCTAGGTTTTGAATAGTAACCTTTTCGTTGCCGTAGTGACCAGGCATGTGATGACCTTTTAGTACGTGGCTGATATGAGTTGATGCACCCATAGAACCAACTTCACGATGAGATATACTTGTACCGTGGGTCATGCGCAGACGGTGTGAATTCCATCTAACAATTTTACCGGTAAAACCTCTACCACGGGTGTATCCGCTTACATCTACTTTGTCGCCAACTTTAAATACATCGCATGTGATAGTTGCACCAAGTTCTGGAATTTGGTCTAATTTAAATTCTTTTAAATACTTTTTAGGCGTAACATTAGCCTTTTTAAAGTGTCCAGCTTGTGGCTTGCTTACTCTGTTTTGCTTTGCATCTACAAATGCAAGTTGCACAGCCGAATAGCCGTCCTTTTCTTCTGTTTTAATTTGTGATACACTGCATGGGCCTGCTTCTACAACGGTAACGGGAATAAATGTGCCATCATCAGCAAAAATCTGCGACATGCCAATCTTTTTACCAAGTATTGCTTGTTTCATAATTTGTCTTTCCCCCTACCTTTATAGTTTGATATTAATATCAACACCAGCTGGCAAGTCTATCTTCATAAGTGAATCGACCGTCTTTGCTGATGGATTATAGATATCAATAACCCTTTTATGAATTCTCATTTCAAATTGTTCGCGACTGTCCTTGTGTTTGTGTACCGACCTAAGTATTGTTACAACTTCCTTTTCGGTTGGCATTGGCACAGGGCCAGACACCTTTGCACCTGCTTTTTTAGCAGTTTCCACAATCCTTGCGGCAGCTTGGTCAACAAGGGTGTGGTCATAAGCGCGTAGCTTAATCCTAATTTTTTGTGTTGCCATTAAGTATCCTCCAATTATTTTTAGTTTTTCCAAGCACTTTTCTTTTAGCGGCTGCGTAATCGCCTTTGGCATAAAGAACGCACTTGTCGCACGAGTGAACCCCCGCACTATTGTCTGCAAAAGTTATCCTGCATTTGGAGTTGCTGGTAACCTCTTGCATCTACCCAGTTGTAGCCTGTGGCAAACCTTGCAAATTAATCCCGCGGTTTGGGCTAACCCACCTACACAGATAATTATTTAAGTTTGCCAAATGGGCACAATAAGCCCAAAGCCACAAACGCAGCGTGTTTAATATACTACACACACGGCCGCGTGTCAAGACTTTTTAAAAATATTTTCAAAAAATTTTTTTGTAATCAAAAATTAGCCATAAAAAAATACATATAAATATATATATAATATACAACATCTTTATAGCATAAAAGGGGCTGGCAATAGCCAACCCCTTTTTGTTAAAATAATATTTCTAAATGACTGCTATCAAACGCCCGCGACACAGTTATTGCTCTTTTAGATTTTTAACTTCGCCCTGTTTAAGAAACGGGTTTTTTGTGCAGAAATTTGGTGCAGAACAAGGAACTGG
>CAYTHL010000019.1:0-21931 GCA_964437615.1 uncultured Lachnospiraceae bacterium
TGCAGAGCGGCCAAATGCAACGGACTGTAAATCCGTCGACTTCGTCTTCGGTGGTTCGAATCCACCTCCTCCCACCAAAAACGTAACATATTGTGTTTTGAAAAGGATTACACCACTAAAAATAGTGGTGTTTTTCTATGTCAAATATAAAACCAAGTTCAATTTGAGTCCGATTTTGCCGTAGCATATAAAATTACAAAAACTACATAATGCACTATTTTTGCCTAAAGCCACAAAATATGTAGTCTTAAGTATCTATTTTTAGCATATTATCGTAAAATTTAAACATGCTAATTACTAGCATCTAAAAGGCAAAATGCAACAAATTGTTTATAAAAAGTCAGCAATAATACAATTATTATTGCATACTTTTTTAATTAATGATATAATTTGCATTGTTAAAGGTGGTAAAATATATGAAAAAATTTAACAGTATTGTATTAGCATTAATTTTGGCAGTAATTTCGGCGGTGGCTGTTTACATTTTTGTTGGCGGCATAGACGGCAAGTCGTCTTATCAGCTTGCAGCCGAAGAGGGCTACACTGGCACGCAGTCAGAATGGCTGGCAAGTTTGGTGGGGCAAGACGGGCTAGACGGCGAAAGCTTAGATCTAACTCAGCTTTGGCAAGACGCCATAGAACTTGGAGAGATAGATGAAGATACAACACTAATAGACTTTTTAAAATATGTTATTGGCGACACAACTAGTGCGCTAGAGCTTTCTATTCAAAACTCGCTTACATGCAGCGTTTCTATATATGCAATGTGCGGTGCCGTAAGTCAATCTGGCAGCGGCACTATAATAAGATTAGACGAGGACGGAACAGCCTATATTTTAACCAACTACCATGTAACTTATTTTAATAATAGTTCTTCAGCAATAAGGCACTATTACATTATTCCATACCAATATGATTATTTAATAAGCACTGGTGCATACACTAGTGGTTTTGCGGCTACCTATGTTGGTGGCATCGCCGCATATGATATTGCCGTGCTAAAAGTATCGCAAAATTCTGTGTTTGCAAATGGATATCAAAACGGAACGCTTACGGCGGCCAATTTTGCAGACGACGATACCTTGTATTTGGGTCAAACATGCTATACAATTGGCAATTCCTTGGGTTTAGGTATGTCTGTAACGCAAGGCGTAGTGTCGCACCTTAGTGATAGCTATATGGTGCAAATTGGCTCAAATTCTTATAGTATGCACGGCACAAGAGTGTCTGCGCTTATAAACTCGGGCAACAGTGGCGGCGGATTATTTAACGAAAATGGTCAGCTTATAGGCGTCATTAACGCTAAAAAAGCAGTATCAGACGACCAATCAACACCTATAGAAGCCTTTTCTTTGGCAGTACCTTTGCTTGTTGCAAAAGGTGTTGCAGAACAGATTATAAAACAATGTGATGGCGACGAAATTACGACACCAACCTTGTCTGCGTTGGGGATAAAATATTCGGTTGCGGGGTCGTCGCAAATATTAAATGCTGCAACTGGGCATCAAGAAGTTACTCTAAGTTTATCTGTAGTTACGTCTAATGTACAAGGCCTTTCGGCAGGAGATATAATAACCTCTGTAGAAGTAAATTTAGATGACGGCAGCACAGAGATAATAAAAATATCTAGCATTTACTCTCTTTCAGACTACATTTTAGGCTTAGATTCTGGCACCAAACTAACTATTTATTATGATAGGCCAATGATATTTTATTATTATAGCGGCTCAGTAACCATAACACTATAACAGCAAAAAATAAATTTATAAACAATAAAAACTTGTTGCAAAATCAAACTAAAAGTGGCGAAATTCGATAGAAATCGTCATTTTTTTGTTATCTAAATTTTATATTAATAATCTATTATTATTGCACAAGGAGAAAGTTATGGAGATAAAATATACAACTTCTGGCAATCAACTTACCGCCAAACTCTACGGCGACCTAGATGAATACACAGCAGAGTATGTGCGTATGAGTTTAGACAAATTACTAGACGAAACAAATTTTGTACCAGGTGCAAAGTTGGTGCTAGATTTATCGCACCTAACATTTATGGATAGCACTGGCATTGGCGTACTACTTGGCAGATATAATAAATATGTAAAAAAGGGCGTAGCTATGTGCATAACTAATGCACCAGCACATATAGATAAAATACTCAAGATGAGTGGCGTGTACAAACTTATACCTCAAATATAGAATACAAAAAACTGCAAAATTAAGTTATAAAAGTGTAAAAAATAGCATAAAAACTTTAATTTTTATAATATTTTATTATTTTTTTAGGAGATTATCATGAACAAATTTTCAATGCAAGTAGATGCAAATTTACAAAACGAGTCATTTATAAGAACAGCGGTTTCTAGCTTTGCTTTGCCGCTTAAGCCAACCGTTGCCGAAATTAACGACATAAAAACTGCTGTAAGTGAGGCCGTTACAAACTGTATTGTGCATGGCTATAATAATATGGGCGGTACAATTTATATCGAATGCAGTATAGACGGTAATCAACTAACAGTTAATATAACCGACCACGGGGTAGGTATACAAGATATAGCCAAGGCCAGAGAACCTTTTTACACAACCAAAGCAAGCCAAGAGCGTTCTGGCATGGGCTTTACATTAATGGAAACATTTATGGATAGGCTAGACGTAACCAATCTTCCAAAAGGTGGCCTATCTGTTTGCATGACAAAGGTAATAAATGGCTAAGGACGGCATGAGTGGAAGAATTCAAACTTCTGTCTGCCGAAGAAATGCTAGAACTGGTCAACCATGCTAAGCAGGGCGACATACTCGCCAAAGAAAAATTAATCGCGGGCAATTATCCGCTAATAAAATCTGTGGTTAAGCACTATTTGGGCAAGGGCGTAGAATACGACGACCTATATCAAATAGGCGTGCTTGGTTTTTTAAAGGCAATTTCTAATTTTAACCCCAAATTTGATGTCAAATTTTCTACTTACGCCGTGCCTATGATAAACGGCGAAATTAAACGCTACATGCGTGATGACGGCATAGTTAAAATAAGTAGAGCAATTAAAACACTATCAATTAAAATTAAGCGTTACCTAGAGGATTATCAAAAAACTCATGAAGAAATGCCGCAAATAGCCAAACTTGCCGCAGCTGTAGAAGCCCCCATAGAAGATGTAATTATGGCGTTAGACAGCAGCCAAAGTTTGGTTAGCCTAGATGCAAAGCTGGACCAAACAGATAGCGGCAGCGCCAATGTCTTAGATATGCTAGTTGTTGGCGATGACAGCGACAAAATGCTAGAAAAAATTGCGCTAAAAGAAGCCATAAATAAGCTACCAGAAAGAGAGCGTAAAATTTTACTTTTAAGATATTTTAGGGGCAAAACTCAAAGCGAAGTAGCCGAACTAATGCAAGTTTCTCAGGTGCAAATATCAAGAATAGAAAGCAAAATTTTAGACATGCTTCGTAAAAACATAAATTAAAAAAATCTGCCAAAATAGCAATAAAAACGCAAAATTTCACTTTTTGAAGTGTAATTTTGCGTTTTTTATGACTAATATTTATAATTTTGTAAAAAATTTTGCTATATAACTTAAATTAATTTTTGTTAATAGTCATTTTTGCATCTTGGCAAATATTATATTGCTTGCAAAACTCTGATTAATTTTTGCAGCAGTTGTTAACCTTTTCTCTAATGTCAGTGCAATCGTCGCAGTAATTTTTATCATCGTTACATTCGTCACAACTCAAATTATCTTTCTTATCTATATTGTCACTTGCAACTTGTAGCTCGGTTATACTTTCGGCATTATCTGCTTGCTGCGGCAAATTTTCTTCTAAACTTTCTACCTGCTGAGTTTGGCTCTCAAAGTTTATAGCATTGTCCGCACTTTCTTCTAGCGCTATATCATCTTCCAGCTCATCATTTTCGGGCAAAGTAGTGTCTTCTTGTGATAGTTGCCCTGGATCAACAATTTCAGTTTGTGTATCATTATTTGTGTTTATATTATCAGTAGGTTCGCTTTGCGCAGTATCTGGCGCTATAGGCTTGCTGCTAGACCCAACATTAGAATTATTTTCTGTGTTTGGCAAAGTGTGAATATTGTAACTAAAATAGTTATTAATTAAATTGTTGCCCAAAATATCAATGATGCTGTTCATGGCAAGCACGGCGGTGTCAATTTTTGCACACCTAGACTGCAATGTTTCTACAGCTTTAATTAAATAGGCGTTTATTATATTTGTATTTTTGTTTTGATTATATAGTTGCGAGGCCTCGTTCACTTGATTTTTCAGCATGCCTTTATAGCTGGTTAAATAGCTAGAATTATCTTTAATAATATTCATATAAACTTTAATTGCAAGGATGTTGTTTTCAGACAAAGATACATTGTTAGAATAAATTTCATCAATATAAACTAACAAATCTGAGCGTTTAGCAAGCATGACATTTATTTTGCTTCTAAGGTTTTCTAGCCAAACATAAATTTGCGATGTATCTATGCTGGTGTCAACTTCAACAATGTTTTCTGTGTCGGAATTTTCGGTAGTTTGGTCAGCTTCTTCAGCGGCAGCCATTTGCCTAATTGTATCTGCGGTATAATTTTCAAAATTATAACTTAAATATTCTTCGGCGCGCTGATTTATACCAACAGAAGACGTTACCGTTTCGTCCAATTCGGCATCAGAAACAGACTTTGTTATAATGTTTTCCATTTGGTCTAGCGCAGTTTCGTCTGGCCAATCTAAGCTAGAAACACAATTGACAAAATTACTTACTGCCGTGCTTAAATCCTTAGCTATGGCAGTAGAACTATTGCTGCAACCACAAAGCAACGCGCTTACACAAACTGTAAATAATAAACAAATAACACCTAATTTTTTCATAATATCACTAAGGCTAGTGTGTGCATAAAAAATCAAAATATTTATAAAAAGTATATTTTTTAACTGTTTTGTCAATGTTATAAGCATAAAAATGCAGTTTTTTATAAGGGAGATTTTTTGTGAATAAACAACAGCGCAACGCAGATTATTTATTGTATGTAGAAAATCAGTCGCCAAAATCAGCATGGTTTCCTTCTTTGTTGCGGGCATTTATTATGGGTGGAGCAATCTGCTGCATGGGTCAAATGATAGGCGATATTATAAAAACTTATTGTCCAACAATGGATATTTTAACTGTCGGTTCTTGGGTTAATATTAGTGTTATTACGCTAACTATTTTGCTTACTGCTTTTGGCTGCTTTGATGTTTTAGCAAAGTATGGCGGGGCTGGCACATTTATTCCAATTTCGGGATTTGCCAATAGTATAGCAAGTTGCGCCATAGAGTACAAAAAAGAGGGCTTAGTATTTGGTGTTGGTGCCAAAATGTTCTATGTGGCGGGGCCGGTTTTGGTAAACGGCGTAGCATATTCCATAATTGTCGGAATTGTCTATTTTATAATCAGTTTGTTTTAGGGGGAAGCATGAAAAAAGTTGGTAATCAAACATATTCTTTATCTAAACCAGTCGGAATTCTTTGCGCTCACGCAATGGTGGGGCAAAAGGAAAAAGAAGGCCCACTTGGCAAGTACTTTAAAGACTTTTTTATTGACGATACCTTTGGGCAAAACAGCTTTGAAAAGGCCGAGCGCAAGATGCTGCTTACTGCCATAGAAGATATGCTGCACGCTGGAAAAATTGCCGTTACCGACATAGATTTATATATCGGCGGGGACATTCTAAACCAGCTTGTAACCTGCAATTTTGTTGCCGAACAACTGCAAATTCCGTTCATTGGCGCCTATTCTGCGTGCAGCAGTGTCACCGAAAGTTTGGCGCTTGCCAGCACCTTAATTGACGGAGATTTTTGCAATAAAGTACTTTGCTCGGCGTGCAGCCATTTTAGTTCGGCAGAAAGACAATACAGGTTTCCGCTAGAATTTGGCAACCAGCGACAAGCATATAGTCAATGGACGGTAACTGGCGCCGGCTGCTATCTGCTCGACGCCAAGGCTCAAGATGTTCCTAAAATTACCAAAGTGTGCTTTGGCAAAGTTATAGACTACGGCGTGCTAGATATTGCTAACATGGGCGCGGCAATGGCGCCTGCCGCAGCTGATACCTTTTGCACATTTTTAAAGGATACAGGCATGCAACCAACCGATTTTGACCTAATCGCCACCGGTGATCTAGGTAAGCTTGGCTCTGATATATTTAGAGATTTAGCTAAAAGGCAAAATATTATGCTTGGTAACAATTATATAGATTGCGGCCACATGATATATTCCTCAACCCAAGAATGTATGCAAGGCGGCAGTGGGGCAGGTTGTAGCGCATCGGTTTTTGCGGCTTATATTTATCAAAAATTAAAGCAGAAAAAATTTAACCGTGTGCTTTTGCTTGCAACTGGGGCTTTAATGAGCACTACAACTAACCAACAAGGTGACCCAATACCAGCAATATCCCATTTAATTATGGTAGAAAGTTAATTAATTACGCATAAAAATTAAAAACGCAAAATGGAGTTTATATGGATGCAATTTTAATGTATTTAAAGGCGTTTGCCGTAGGTGGAGCAATTTGCGCAATAGCCGAACTAATATTAATAAAAACTAAGATTACCCCAGCCAGAATATTAGTAGTATTTCTTATGATAGGTGCGGTGCTTGGTGGCTTTAATCTTTGGAGCTACGTTGTAGAGTGGGCGGGCGCCGGAGCATCACTGCCAATAATTGGATTTGGCAGTTCGCTGGCCAAAGGCGCAATAGAAGGCGCCACAAGCAATGGTTTTTTTGGTGCGCTTGGTGGTGGGCTTGCTGCTACCAGTGCCGGTATCGCCGTAAGTATTGGATTAAGCTATCTCGTTTGCTTTTTTACATCTAGCAAAACCAAGAAAAATTAGCATTATTTATGCTGTTATTTATACAAATTTGTCCGCATATAATTTATTGTGGCAAATATAAAATCAAAACGGAAATTTAAGATATTTTCTTTTAATTTGAGCAAAAAACGCAAGAGTTTTACTATTTTAGGTGTTATTTTTGCAGTTTTTGCGCTTTTTATGTGCTACACAAAATATTTAGTAACACCATTAATTGTAGAAACATGCAACGCCCAAGTTAAAGTTACAGCCACAAAATGTATCAACTACGCTATAACCGAAGCAATGAACCAAAACATTGCCTACGACGACTTAATAAACATTGTCACCGACAGCGGCGGCAAAATTTCAATGATTCAAGCCAATAGCGTACAGATAAACGTTCTTAGCAAACTTATAAATAGGGTTACGCTTGCCCAGCTCTCAAACTACGCCAGCAGCGCAGTTCAAATTCCGCTTGGCGCATTTACAGGAATTTCTATTTTTTCTGGCTTAGGGCCCAAAGTTAATATAGACATATACCCATACGGCGATGTGCATTGCAGCTTTATATCAGATTTTAGCAGCGCCGGAATCAACCAAACAATTCATAAAATTTATCTGTCGGTTGATACAAGCATAAGGGTAGTGCTGCCGCTAAAAACTATTACCGTTGCAAACAGCGGGCAAGTTGTAATATGCGAAAGCCTAATTGTTGGCGAAATTCCAGAAGTTTATTTGCAAAGCGGAGTTCTAACCGAAATGCTCAACCTTATTCCAAATTAATTTAACTAACTAAACAAGCTGCTTGACAAACGATTCAAAATTTGACATAATTAACCTATGCAAAACTTTGTTTATTTAGATAACGCGGCAACAACCATACCATTTGCCGAATTGGAGCAAATTTATTCTGATAATGCCACTAACTTTTATAATCCCAGCGCACTTTACAAAAATGCAGTAGCCGTCCGCACCAAAATAGAGGCTGCTAGAAGAAATATTTGCAAAATCCTTGGCGGCGAGCATGGCAACATTATTTTTACCAGCGGCGCAACCGAGGCCAACAACCTTGCGCTAAATAGCGTCAATTACAAAAATAAAGGTCTTTTAACCTTCGTTGCCGAACACCCGTCTGTTTATGCCACCGCCAAAAATTTGCAAAACAGCGGGGTAAAAGTTGAATTTTTAAACGCTTTAAAGGGCGGGCAAGTTAGATTTCCTACCGAAGAGCAAATAAAATCTGCCGCAATAATATCGGTTATGCATGTAAACAACGAAACTGGGGCAATAAACGATATTAAAAAAATTGCGTCATATGCAAAATCTATAAACCCACAAATTTTGGTGCATTCCGACGGCGTTCAAGCTTTTGGCAAAATCAAGGTAGACTTGCAAGATTTAGGCGTAGATATGTACACAATTTCGGCACACAAAATTAATGGGCCAAAAGGGGTAGGCGCCTTGTGGATAAGGCGTGGAGTTAATGTCAAGCCGCTTCTATTTGGCGGGGGTCAAGAAAATAATTTGCGCTCTGGCACCGAAAATGTATTTGGGATATTAGCCCTAAACTACTGCACAAACAAAATTGTTACCGATTTAGAGAAAAATAATAAAAAATTATCTAGCATTAAAGAACAATTTTTAAATAGCCTAAAATCTAATAATTTAAATTTTACTGTAAATGGCGAAAATTGCGTGCCAAACATTTTAAACATTTCTATTAATGGCATCCGTGGGGAAGTTCTTTTGCATATGCTAGAAGACCAAAACATATTGCTGTCTACCGGCAGTGCTTGCTCATCTAAGAAGCCAGATAACCGCACATTAAAATCTATGAATTTGCAAGACCCACAAATAAAGTCTGCGGTAAGAATTAGCTTTTCTGCATATCAAGATTTCGACGTTCAAAGTGTAGCAAACGCAATATCAGTGACTGCAAAAAAACTGCAAAATAATATAAAAAACAATTAAAAAATGTCAAATTTTTAAAATGTTGACATAGAAAATCACTTTAAATTTGCAAAAATAAGCAAAAAATAGGATAAAATTATGGAAAAAGTTATAATTGTAAGGTTTGCCGAGATATATTTAAAGGGCAAAAATCGCATATTTTTTGAAAATTTACTAAAAAACAACCTAAAAAATGCAGTTTTTAACTATAATGCAACTGTTACCAGAATTCCGGGCAGATTTTTAATAAATGGGTTTGACCTATCAAATCTTGCCCGTGTTACTGCAGCTATAGACAAAGTTGCCGGCGTATTTTCTTATTCGGTTGCAACCCAAATAGAAACTAGCTACGCAAACATAAAAAAGTTAGCTATTGCCGAAATGCAAAATAAAATTGGCACATTTAAGGTGCAAGTTAATAGGGCAGACAAAACTTTTGAATACAATTCTATGCAGCTTGCAAGTATATTAGGCGGCGACATTTTAGAAAATTGCCCAAACTTAAAAGTAGATGTACATAACCCCGAAAATACCCTAAATGTTGATATACGAGAAAACGGCAGAACCTACATATTTAGTAAATCTATTTTAGGGGTAGGGGGTATGCCAGTTGGCAGCTCTGGCAAAGGTCTATTATTACTTTCTGGCGGAATAGACAGCCCAGTTGCTAGCTACATGATGAGTAAGCGTGGAACAAAAATAGTCGGCTTGCATTTTCATAGTTATCCGTATACAAGCCCGCTTGCTAGGCAAAAGGTAGAAAACTTAACCCAAATTTTGGCTCCATACAACGCTGGCGACATGACAATATATATGGTAAACATGGCAAATTATCAGGAGGCCATAAACTCCAATTGCGACGTAAGCTACATGATAACTCTGCTTAGGCGAGGCATGTTTAGAATTGCAGAAAGGCTTGCAAAAGAGCAAGGATTAGATATGATTATTACCGGCGAAAATCTTGGGCAGGTGGCAAGCCAAACAATAGAGAGCATGACAGTTGTAGAAAATGTTGTAGAAAGCACGCCAATTTTAAGACCGCTAATTGCCTTTGACAAAAACGAAATTATTTCAGTTGCGCGCAAAATTGGCACTTTTGAAACCTCTGTTCAGCCTTACGAAGACTGCTGCACGGTATTTCTACCAGATAATCCCGTTACAAAACCACGCATAACCACAGCCAAAAAACAAGAAAATAAATTTGATGCAGATGATTTACTAGAAAAAGCTTATAGCACTATGGAAGTTGTGAAAATTAAAGCCCAAAACTAAATCTAAAATCATATCAAAAATTTGCATTATTTAAACAACTTGGTTTTATAAAATTTAGCTAGCAACCAGTTTTATATGGTTGCTAGTTTTTGTATTGCAGTCATTACTAACTTCTATCCAATACTCGTAAACGCTGCCAGATTTTGCCGTGTTGTCTATAAACTTTACATCGCCGTCAGTATATTGTACACTTTTCAAAAACTGCAAATTTGCACCTTGTAACCTGTAAATTTTATATAAATTTTGCCGTTTTGCCGTAAATTTTATCTCTGGGCAACAATTTTTGTAGTTGTTTATAACAAGCTCTGTATCTAGTTCTGTCCGCGTTGTTAGCTTTGGTTTAAACTTACTTGCAAATACTTCTAAAACTGGGCTAGTTTCGTCAGCCTCTAACTTGTATTCAACAAGCGCATCTTCATTTAATCCAACAAATTCAACACTATCTGGGGCAGCTATTTCTGCAATGTTTTGTCCGCTATATATATTTTTAAACAACTCTTTATTAAATAGCGTAGGGTAGGTTGCGCCGCTCACACTGCTTGGCAAATAGCTGGTGTTGTCGTTAGAGCCAATCCAGCAGCACACCGTATTTTTGTTGGTGTAAGATATGTTATATGCATCGCTATTGCCCGCCGACGTGCCAACGGTGCCAGTTTTGGAATAAATGGGAATATTAAGCGAATTTAATCTTTTTGCGGTGCCGCTTGTTGCAACATCTTTCAAGCAACTGCTAATAAGATAACTTGTAGCCTCGGAGCAAACTTGCCTAGAATTATTTTCTCTTGAATACACCACCTTGCCATTTAGCAAAATTTCTTTTATAAAGTCGCTGGTCTCAAAGTTGCCGCCATTTGCAAAACACATATAGCCGTCAGCAAGCTGTTTTATGGTAGTTCCAACAGTAAATCCGCCAAGCGCCAAAGCCAAATTATTGTCGTTTTTATCAAAAGAAATTCCTAGCCCTCTAGCAAAATTTTTGCAGTTTTCTAGCCCAAGATTATCTAATATTTTTACGGCAGGCACATTAAGCGAGCGCTTAATACTTTCTCTTACGCTCACCATTCCAGAATAGGTTTTGCCTGCATTTTCGGGGGAGTAGCCGTTTATACAAACCTTGCTGTCGTCTACAAAACTTGCCGGGCTATACTTGCCGCTTTCAAACGCCGGCGCGTAAACTAATATTGGCTTAATTACAGACCCCGGCTGACGATAAGTTGTAAGTAAATTTTGACTGCAGTTTGCAGCAAGTGCCACAACGCTTCTATTTTTGTTGTCTAGCACAATACAGCCAAGTTTTGCATTTTTGCTTTCGGCAGTGTATCCGCCCGACACAATTTGCTTTTCTAGCTGTTTTTGAATGTCTGCATCGTAGTAGGTATGCAATACAAAACCTTGGCTGAGTAATTGATTTTCTGTTAGCTTTAATATCTTGCAAGCCTCCGCCAAAACACCTTTATAGTACTGGTTTTTGTAGTTTTTATGCGTTTTTTCAATGGTTATAGGGTCATTTTTGCAGTTTTTAAAAGTTTCTTCGTCCAGTTTATTATTTTCTAGCATCAGTTTTAAAACAAGGTCTTTTCTCTCAAACGCCCTTTGCGGGTTGGCAACTGGGTCGTAAATACTTGGAGCGTTAATGGTGCTGGCAAGTAGGGCGCTTTCGGCAATACTAAGTTCGCTAACTGGCTTGTTAAAATAATATTCACTGGCATTAGCTATTCCGTAGCAGCCGTTGCCAAAATAGATAGAATTTAAATAGATTTCCAAAATCTCTTGCTTAGAAAATTGTTTTTCCAGTTTGTATGCAAGTTTAAATTCTTTAAGTTTTCTTTCTATTGTTTTTTCACTAGAAAGTTGAGTATTTTTAATTACTTGTTGTGTGATAGTGCTGCCGCCTTGCTTATGGCTAGAAAACAGGTTGTTTTTTATAGCCCCAGCAATTCTAATAAAATCTATTCCGTGATGCTTAAAAAATCTTTTGTCTTCCACGGCAACAAAAGCATTTATGGTATGTTCTGGTATTTGGCTAAAACTAACATATTTGTTTTGCCCACTAAGTTGTTGCAAACCGGACTCATTTCCGCCTGCGTCCAAAATAACGGTGCTACTTTTGGCAAGGCTGCTAAATTTGGTAGTGTCTAAGGTTGTAGAATAGGTTATAGCAAAAAATGCGCTTACACAAAAAACAACAGCCGCAACGCCAAGTAGACTAAAAAAGACAAACAATTTAAACCAAAATTTTCTTTTTTTCTTCTTCATCTTTTTTTGTTAGTATTTGTCGAAAAATATATTTTTATTACACTTTTTAATCTAAACTCTTGAAAATTTTATGCTCATTTAGTATAATAAAATCTATATGGCTAAAAATTATAATCAAATCAACCCAAATTTGGGCAAAACATATTATATAAACACCTACGGCTGCCAAATGAACGTGCATGAAAGTGAAAAACTTGCCGGCATTTTAGAAAACTTGGGCTACAAGCTGGCTAAAAATGACCAACTTGCCGACGTGGTTGTTTTTAATACCTGCGCAATTCGCGAAAGTGCCGAGCAAAAAATCTTTGGCAATATTGGCATGCTAAAAAGTTCTAAGCAAACTAACCCTAACAAAATAATTGCCGTTTGCGGCTGCATGAGCCAGCAGAAAGGTTATGAAGAGCTTATAACCAAAAAATATCCCTATGTGGATATAATTTTTGGCACGCACAACCTTGCTAAATTTGAGCAGTTTTTGCAAAAGCGCATAGAAGACCAAAAGCGCGTGGTAGAAATTGTCGACCACGAAGATATTGCGCTGCGTGACAGCATGAAAGCGGTAAGAACAAGCGGTGTAAACGCGTGGGTAAACATAAATTATGGTTGCAACAATTTTTGCACCTATTGCATTGTTCCATATGTACGCGGGCGAGAAATTAGCCGCCCCATGGACGCCATTATTGCCGAAATAGAAGACTTGCTTAAAAAAGGTTTTAAGCAAATAACTCTGCTTGGTCAAAATGTAAACAGCTACGGCAACGATATAGAAGATAAAAATGTCAATTTTGCTAATCTGCTACAAAAAATAGATAATTTGGACTACCGCTTTAGGCTTAAATTTATGACAAGCCACCCAAAGGATTTGTCCACAGATATACTAAAAGTTATGAGCAATAGCAAGCATATTTGCAGATATTTACACTTGCCTTTGCAAAGCGGCTCTAACCAAATACTAAAATCAATGAACCGCCACTACACCAAAGAAGATTACCTAAAACTAATTAACAAGGCAAGGCAAATTATGCCAGACATCGAGTTTTCTACCGACATAATTGTAGGTTTTCCGGGCGAAAGCGACGCCGACTTTGAAGAAACTATGCAAATAATCGAAAATGTTAGGTATCAGCAGATATTCAGTTTTATATACTCCAAGCGCAAAGGCACAGTTGCTGAAAAGTTTGAAAATCAGATAGACAAAGCCACCAAAAGCAAGCGTTTAAGCAGGCTTATAGAAAAAGAACGCGAAATTGCAAGCAAAATATCTGCTAGCTATGTTGGCAAGACGGTCGAAGTTTTGGTAGAGGGCATTCACCCTAAAAAAGCGGGGCAACTTTTGGGTTCTACAAACTTTTGCAAAACCATAAGTTTTACAGGAAGTCCAGAGTTGCTTGGCAAGTTTGCGCTAGTAAAAGTTGAAAAATCCAACCACACAACGCTTACCGGCAGCATAATAGAAGTTTTGCCAGACAACTTAGACAAAGCAGTAACATACAATCTGCCAACAGACAAACAAAGGAGAAAATAGTGAAAAAAGCAAAAAGTGATGCAGATGATAAGCCTCAACTTACTGCAATGATGCAGCAGTATCTTGCAACCAAGCAAGAAAACCCCGACGCCTTGTTATTTTATAGGCTTGGCGACTTTTACGAGATGTTTTTTGAAGATGCCGTAATTGCAAGCCGAATACTAGAACTAACCCTAACCGGCAGAGATTGCGGGCTAGAAAATCGCGCCCCTATGTGCGGCGTGCCTTATCATGCTGTAAAAAATTACGTAGCAAAACTTGTCGAAAACGGATACAAAGTTGCCATCTGCGAGCAAATGGGCGAACCAACAAAGGGCAAACAGCCCATGGAGCGCCAAGTTGTACAAATTATCACACCCGGCACAATAATGGAAACCGAGGCCTTAGAAAGTTCGGTAAACAACTTTTTAATGTACATTTTTACCGACGGCAGCAATGTAGGCGTTTGTTATAGCGATGTATCTACCGGGCTAATAGAACTTGCAGAAATAAATGGCACAGACTATATTAAGCAACTAGACGACATTTTAGTTAGAGTAAAGCCAAAAGAGGTGCTTTGCAACGAAGACACTATAAGTATGTGCGCAAATTTAAGCGCAGTAAAAAACAAATATGTGCCAGATTTTACTATTTACGAGGGATGCCGTCAAAACTTAGCCACCGCCAAAAAAGAACTTTGCGATTTTTTTGAAGTATCAAGCCTAGCCAAGTTTGACGCCGCCGACAAAAAGTGGGGCATTATTGCAACGGCGCGTTTGCTAGATTATGTAAAAGACACCCAAAAACGTCAAATTACAAACATAAAAAAGCTTGTCTGCGTTAAAGATGAAAATTTTGTACATTTGGATATATCTGCAAGGCGAAATCTAGAACTTACCGAAAATATGTCATTGCGCAGGCGCTACGGCAGCCTGCTATGGCTGTTAGACCAAACCAAAACATGCATGGGTGCGCGTAAAATTAGGTCTTTTATAGATAAGCCGCTAAGAAACTCCAAAGAAATAAATCAAAGGCTAGAGGCCGTAGAAGAGCTGCGCTCTAATTATATTTTAAGAGATAGCTTGCAGCAAAGTTTAATCAATATCCAAGATATAGAGCGCAGATGTAGCAAAATTTCTGCAAACACAATCACTCCAAGAGAACTTGTTTCTATATCTGGCTCGCTTAAAAAAATAGCCCAGCTTAAAAACCAAATTTCTGGGTGCAAAAGCAAGCTGTTATTGCATTTAAGCGAACAAATGACCGACCTTAGTGAAGTTGCCGACAAAATAAACTCGGCAATAGAGCCAGACCCGCCAGCCAACCTTAAAGACGGCGGATACATAGCCAAAGGTTACTCCACCGAACTAGACGAACTGCGCAACGCAAAAGATTATGGCACAACTTGGCTTGCCAGCCTAGAAGTAGCCGAACGTGAGCGCACCGGCATAAAAAATCTTAAAACAGGTTACAACCGCGTCTTTGGTTACTATATAGAGGTAACCACCTCTGGGCTGCCACTTGTGCCAGACAACTATATCCGCAAGCAAACCACCACCAATTCGGAAAGATTTATCACCCCAGAATTAAAAGAAATGGAGTACAAAATCTTAAACAGCAATGAAGAAGCCATTAAGTTAGAAAGCGTGCTATACACCCAGCTAAAAGAGTACATGCAAGGCTATATTTCTAACATGTTGCAAAGTAGCGATGCCATTGCCATACTAGACGTTTTGGTCAGCTTTGCAGCCGTTGCAAGCAAGCACAATTACTGCAAGCCGCTAATTAATGACCACATAACCGGCATAAAAATTATCGGCGGGCGTCACCCAGTGGTAGAAGCCATGCAGTCTGGCACCAATTTTGTGCCAAACGATTGCAGCCTAGACGACCTAAATCACACTATGCTAATCACTGGCCCAAATATGGCGGGTAAATCTACTTATATGCGTCAAGTTGCAATAATAACTCTTATGGCGCACATTGGCTGTTTTGTGCCCGCGCAAAGCGCCGAAATTTGCCTAGTAGACCGCATATTTACTCGTGTTGGTGCAAGTGATGAACTGGCGTTTGGCCAAAGTACCTTTATGGTAGAGATGAATGAGGTTGCTAATATTTTGTCTAACGCCACCCAAAAGAGCTTGATACTGTTAGACGAAGTTGGCCGCGGCACAAGCACTTTTGATGGTATGAGCATAGCGTGGGCAATACTAGAATACATTGCCCAAAACATCAAGTGCAAAACGCTGTTTTCTACTCATTATCACGAACTAACTAGTCTAGAAGGCAAAATTGACGGTGTAAAAAACTATAAAGTTATGGTAAAAGAGTTTAATGGCAATGTAATTTTTCTGCACAAAATTAGCCGCGGCAGCGCCAATAAAAGCTTTGGCATAGAGGTAGCTAAACTAGCCGGCTTACCAAGTTCGCTGCTAGAACGCGCAAAGCAGATATTACAGCATCAAGAAGCCACTAGTGGCAAAACCTCTGTTACGCCAGACGGTCAAGTGGTGCAAAACATCTCGGCAGCCGAGCGTGAAGTGCTAAGCATAATTAAGGAATTAGACATAAATTCTATGCCGCCAATTGTAGCCTTTACCACACTGTGCGACCTAAACGAAAAACTAAAAAAGAACTAAATTGCAGCTAATAAGTAGCAAACAAAAGGAGAAAACCTATGGCAAAAATAAATATTTTGGATAGTTCGGTGTACAATTTAATAGCGGCAGGCGAAGTTGTAGAACGTCCGTCGAGCGTTGTAAAAGAACTGGTTGAAAACTGCATCGACGCCAACGCCAAAAACATAAAGGTAGAAATTATAGACGGCGGCATTAAAAAAATAGTCGTGTCTGATGACGGCTGCGGAATAGAGCAAGAGTATTTAAAAAATGCATTTTTGCCGCATGCAACCAGCAAAATAGAAAAGGCGGCGGATTTAGACAATATTTTAAGCCTAGGGTTTAGGGGCGAGGCGCTAGCAAGTATTGCCGCCGTAAGCAATGTAACATTGGTCAGCAAGGCCAAAGCCGAAGACATAGGTAATCAAATATCGCTGTCTGCGGGCAAAATAACCAGCCAAAGTCCAGTTGGCGCGGCAGACGGCACCACAATAACTATAGAAGACCTATTTTTTAACGTGCCAGCAAGAGCAAAATTCTTAAAAAAGCCAATAAGCGAGCAGCAAGAAATTACCAACATGATGCAGCGGTTTGTATTAGCTAATCCCGGCCTAAATTTTAGTTATTATGCCGACGGCAAGCACATTTTAAGCAGCGAGGGCAGCACTTTACAAGACGCCATGTACTCTGTTTATGGCAGCAGCGTCATCAAAGAAACACTGCCAATTAGCGGCAGGCGGGAAGGACTTACATTATCTGGCTACATAGGCCGCCCAAGCTATGCCAAAGCCAACCGAACTTATCAAACTATTGTAATAAATGGCAGATATGTGCAAAACACAACCATTGCAACGGCTGTAACCAACGCCTATGGTGAAATGCTAATGAAGCGCAAATATCCATTTTTTGTGATAAATTTGCAGATAGACCCGTCTAAGGTGGACGTAAATGTTCACCCAAACAAAATGGAGGTGCGTTTTGAAAATCCAAACCAAATTTTTTCGCTTGTTTACGAAGCAACCAGCCGCGCCCTTAGCGAAATGGACTATGTGTTAGAGGTGGACACTACCACGGGCGAAGTGACCAAGCATCACGACGGCATGAATGTAGCAATTAATTTTACGCCGCATGACGCCGCCGAGCAAGAGTTTGTTCACGCCGAAATTGCCAGAAAATCGGCATATGCGGCGGCGCCCAGCAAAATAGACAAAGCTGGGGTAGAGCTTGATAGTTTTGGCTCTAGCAGTGCCGAAAGTATAAGCAAGCAGCCCGAGCAAACCAACGCCATAGAATTTAATTTTGACCAAATTGCAAACGCAGCAAGAGAAACTAGCGAGAAGCAAGTAAATACGCTAAGCGCCGCAATAAAAATGTCCGACGACGCCAAAGTAGCAGATAATTTTGGGCTTGGCAGCAAACTTTTGGAACAACTAGCCAGCGACGCAAAAAAACAAAAAGAAGAACAGCAGTGCATGCAATCTAAAGAGTTTGAAAACCTTGGCATAAAAACCATTGGCAAGTTGTTTAACACATACATTTTGGTGGAGTATGGCAGCAATTTGTACATGATAGACCAACACGCCGCGCACGAACGCGTGCTATACGAAAAATTTACTAGGCAAGTAAATAACAAAGCAATTGCCGTTCAACCGCTAATGTTTCCATACACTTTGCCGGTAAACCCAACCGAGTACAATCTAATTTCGGCATGTTTGCCGCAGCTAAAAGAACTTGGCTTTGACATAGAAGAATTTGGCGACCGCACCTTTAAAATTTCCAGCGTACCATTGCTACTTGCCGAGATAGACTTGCAGCAATTCTTTGCCGGGTTTTTGGCAGAATATAGAGGCGCAATAACAATTAAGCAAACCGACGTAATTAAAGAAAAACTTATGCAGCACTCTTGCAAAAGCGCCATAAAGGGCGGAAATGACCTTTCTAAAACAGAAATTGAAAGTCTTTTTGCCCTAATGAACGACGAAAAAATCCCGTTATTTTGCCCACACGGCAGACCAATCGCCGTACGTATAACCAAATCTGAAATAGAAAAATGGTTTAAAAGAATAGTGTAACACATACCGGCACAGTTGCCGTCTAAAAGCCTATTTTTGCCTAATATATTGACAAAATTAAGGTTTTGCCATATAATAAGAAACAAGATAAAGGGGGTAAAAATGTACAGTTTGAATGGCATAAAAAATGGTAAAGTTTTTATAAAATCTGCAGGTGAACTTTTTGAAAACACAACAAAAGATATTAATATGGTTGGAGTATTTTTGTCTATTATAAGAAAAAAACACCCTTCATATCTCAAAAAAATTGAAGAATTTTATAATAAAGATATTACCCAAATAAATAATGTTTTAACATCCTCCAAGGACGATTTAAGACATATCGAAAAAGACGTTAACGAAATTGTATATAAAATGTGTAGGTACGAAGGAATTGGAGCTATTAATATCAAAACAAAAAGTGATATTTTACCAAAGTTAAAGCCCGAAACAATAGAAATTTTAAACAATGGCAAATTGCAAGATAAGGTAGACTTTTTGTTAAATTATATAAAAGTTAGAGATAGCATTTGCGATAACAATATTGCAGATATGTCAAAAGTTTGGGAAAGCCCTTCAAAGAAAAAATTAGAAGGTAATATATATGATGTTCGTGAACACTCCATAGGCTTTATTAAAAAAGCACTTTTAAATGTTCCAGCAGTAGAAGACCAATTTGAGTAGAATTAATTTAATTTTTTTGTTAAATTATAATTAAAGCAAAATAGAAACAAATATTTTAGTAAAAACCAAAAACGGCAGCAAATTTGCTGCTGTTTTTGGTTTTAAATATTTAAAAATGCATTTTTTGGTTGGTTAAAACGCAAATTTCATTGGCGTATTTTAGCCCGTTGATAGGGGCTTTTCCGTTAATTCTATAAACTTCGTTATCTATTGTCCAAAGTTGTAGCCCGCTTGCGCCTTCTAGGGCGTATCCGGTTATACCTTTAAGCTGCAATTCTATTTTGCTTGCACCTTTATTTTTCTCGCAAGGTGTTAGCACAAGTTTGTCTTTAAACAGCGACATATCAAATCTACCAAGTTTTTTATTGTTAAAGTTATTTGTCGCCTTTTTAACAAGCATGTTTTTGTCTTCAAAAATAGGTTCGTCTTTAGAAACTTTAATATTTTTTAACTGACTTTTTTGCCAGTTGTCCCAATCGTCTAGGCGCCTAAACGGCGTGCCAATAATATAGCCGTAGTTGTCAAACTCGCCAAGCAAATCGCAGTTGTGGCACTTTACATGATTATATTCGCCGTAAACGGTGTTTAGACTGCCGCAAATAGGGCACATATACAAAAGTTGCTCAACATGGCGTGCTAAATCCTTGCCAACAAACTGAACTCGGCGTTTAGACTGCACTTTGTATGCGTCCACCGTAAGCCCCTCAACAATTTTGTTGTATAGCTCATCATCGGTAAGCTTTGCTATGTCTTCTGGCATTAAAATATACTTAATTTTGCCATTTGTGTAGCCGCGGCGTTTAATTTTAGTCCAGCGCGGAGAGCTAAAATAGCCGCCCTCTATATTAAAAATAACAACTGGGATATTCAGTTTTTTAACAAGCTTTGCAATGCTAGGCTTTATGTAACTCATAGACCCCGAAAAACTTTTGTTGCCCTCGGGAAAAATCCCCAGCGCACCGCCATTTTGGGCAATTCGAATCATTTTTCTTGCCGTAACAGCGTCGGTAGTAGACTTTGTTATTGGCACAGTACCAACAAAATGGTTTATCAATTTTCCAACAAGTGGAATACTTGTAACGTGGTCGCTTATAACAAAATGAATAGGCGTTCTAAAAGTGCCTGCCAAAAGTAGGGCATCGTAATCGGTAGTGTGGTTACATAGCACAATAAAAGGTGGGCGCAGCTTGCACTTGGGGGCGCTATAATTAAACTTGTGATAAATAGGGTATTTAGCAAATATCCTAGCAGTTTTGTACCAAAAATCTGTACGCCAATATTTATTCATGATCATTCCTATAATTTATTATATTAATTTATGATAAATTTTATTATTGCCAAAGCTAAACGGCAAAAACTAATACTTTCTTATAAGCCCAACAACAAGCCCAAGTATGGTTACGTCGTCTACAATAATAGGGCGCATAGTATCGTTTTCTGGCTGCAATCTGTAATGACCTTTTTCAGCAAAAAATCTTTTGCATGTGGCGCTGTCGTCTAGTAGAGCAACCACAATTTCGCCGTTTTCGGCAGTGTTTTGCTGCCTAACTACAATGGTGTCGCCGTTATTTATACCCGCATTTATCATGCTGTTGCCGCTAATTGTTAGCAAAAACAATTTGCCGTCAGCGTTGTCAAAAAGCCTAGCCGGCAAATCTATATAATCTTCAATATTTTCTATGGCAAGAATAGGCTCGCCCGCCGCAACCTTGCCGACAAGCGGAATACTGTTTCCGCCCTTAAACTCTTCCGCAACTTCTAGAGCGCGGTTTTTGCCCTTAGTCCTTTTAATAAGTCCTTTTTCTTCGCACCTATCTAAATAATACGCTACCGTGCTAGTGCTGGCAAAATTCATTTTTTCTTGCATTTCTCGCACACTTGGCGCATAACCTCGCTGCTCCATAAACTGCGCAATAAATTCTACTAATTGCTTTTCTTTGTTCTCTTTCATAAACTCCTCCAAACAACTAAAAGTTTCTTAGCCAACCAAAAATTAACTTTTACTATATTTAGTTTAACATACATTATTTTAATAAATCAAACATTTGTTTCAAATTATTTTATATTCTTGACAAATATTTTTTATATGGTGTATATTAACCTTGCAAAAAGGAAATTTTATGAGTAAAAATAATAATTTAAACAAAACTAGCAATAATCACGAAGACTGCGGCTGCACCCAAGAGGGCTGCGACTGCCACGACCAAGCACCAGATTGCGGCTGTACTCAAGAGGGCCACAACTGTCACCAGCATAGTCACAATGGTGCCGAAAACAAGCGTGGCTATTTAGAAAATGTTGGAACCAAGCAAAACCCTAAGTATGTAAGGATGTGCGTGCTAGAAGAGGGCGAGCCATGCACAAACTGCGGAGCATGCGATGTCTGCGACCTAGACCCAACTAAAATATGCGATAACTGCGGCAAGTGCCTAGACACCATTGCCACCAATGACAAGGGTTATGTAGAAATTCCCGCCACCTTAAAACTAGAAGAGGGCGACCAGTCCCTAGAAGACCTGCTTACCGCCTATGGCCTAGACGGCGATGACGAAGACGACGAGTAAATATTTGCCACTACAAGGCTACATATTGAAAAGCGTTATATATGCCACAAAAAATCAAATTTGGGCAAAGTTATAAGCAATTAATTGACAACAGACATTTATTGTGATATACTTTGCAACTGTATAGGGGTGTAGTTCATCGGTAGAATGAGAGTCTCCAAAACTCCAGAGGAGGGTTCGATTCCTTCCACCCCTGCCATA
>CAYTHL010000020.1:0-21496 GCA_964437615.1 uncultured Lachnospiraceae bacterium
ACGAATACATTATAGAAGCCATAAAGAATGGCAAGTTGGATGCTAGTCATATGGATGAGTTGTATGAGCTTGTTGGTAGCGCTGAGGATTATGAAAGCCTTGTGGCGGCTATAGAAGCTCTTCAAGCATCTAGCAACGAGCAAAATGTAGATGCAGGATCTTCTGAGGTATCCGATAACACTGTAACAAATGTTGCCGGCGGAGATTCGGATACAAACAACAATCAAGCTAGTACTCCAGGCAGAAGACCTACCCCAGAAAATACAAACGAATAAAAATTTATAATTTACAAAAAACGGCAATGCGCCGTTTTTTGTTGACAAACAAAACCGCCAGCTGTGCTGGTAATAAAGAAATCTTAAGCTTTGCATAGACTAAAAAATCATCCTAGTATACAATTGTATTGTGTACACGATACACAAAGGGAGGATTTTTTGTTTATGAACGGGTTAAGTATAGCATTTTAAATGAATTTACAAATTAATGGTAGCTTGTTTTGGATAAATTTTCTACACTCAATTAAAATGGTGTAGCAAATTGATTTTGTATTTTTTGCCGTCAGGGGTATTGTTTTTTGGTTGACAATGTAGGTTATAAACAATATAATAATTGTATGATTATCAGTGGGCGGATTGCCTTTACAATTTTTGGGGTAGATGTTTATTGGTACGGCGTTATTATGGCCGCCGCAATTTTGGCGTGTGTGCTGGTGGCGATGCTGCTATGTCATTTTAAAAAGATAAACACCAGCTATCCACTAGAAATATTTTTGGCAATAGTGCCACTTGGGATACTTTCGGCTAGGCTATTTTCGGTCATTTTTGAAGACGGGCTAACCATTGCCGACTACTTTAACTTTAGAACGGGCGGGCTAAGTATTATGGGCGCTATTATTGGCGGTGCCATTGGTGCGTTATGCTATGTGCTTATTTTTAAGCGCAATTTGCTTGCCAGTTTAGATATTATTACCACTGTTTTACTGCTTGGTCAAAGCATAGGTAGGTGGGGTAACTATTTTAACAACGAACTTTATGGCAAAGAGATTACATCTTCGGCGTGGCAATTTTTTCCGTTTGCTGTTAACATTGGAGGCACATGGTATCAAGCGTTATTTTTCTACGAAAGCATGCTTAGCCTTTTAGGATTTGTAATTTTGTTAATAATATATTTAAAGACAAACAAACCGGGGCTTTGCACTGGGCTGTATTTAATTTATTACGGTGTGGTTAGGTTGTGCTTAGAGGGCCTACGCCAAAGCGAATATATACTTAAATGGGGCAATGTTCAAGTATCAAGCCTAGTTGGCGGCCTATTGGTGGCGGCAGGCGTAGCCATTTTGGCAATTGTAATTATTAAAGAAGTGAGAGCAAAAAAGGAGCAAGTTAATGGTTAAAAAATATACTCAGCAAGAGCTAGAGGAATATGCTAAAAATTTGGTGACCGAAAGTCAACTAAAATTAAGTCACCAAAATGAGCAGATAGAAAAGCTTAAAAAAGAAAACGAACGGCTTATTAGTGAACTTGCCGCCCTAAAAAAGAAGGAAAAGGCGTCTAACCGCGCCATTGTGCTTGCCGAGCGCAAGGCTAAATATATAGGCGATGTTACAAAAAGCAGATGCGCCATAGAGATAGATAGGCTTACCCGACTTAGCGAAAGGTACAGCGGCCTTTTTGATAAACTAGAAGCGGCCGACCAGCAACTTTTGCAAGAGTTTAACGACGAACTTACCAAAACAATAGGCACTCTTGGCGGACTAGGTGAGTATATAGAAGACCGCAAGCCGCTCTCCCAGCCCGAGAAAAATTACATTTCAGAAAAAGAGCGCATAAGCCTAACCGAGGCAGTTAAAAGCGACTTAGACGAACGGTTTAACAAACTTGTAAGCGAGTTTAAACAAAAGATTGGTGACAGTGCTTCACGAGGGCGGGGAAGGCCAAAAAAGAGTGAGCAAAGTATGCTTGCCGAGGTAAACAAAGTTGTAACCAGCACCGCTGCAGACGAGCTTAGCGAGGCAGAAAAGCAAGAGGTTATTAGCAAAATCAACGAGCTATTTTATTCGGTGCAGCCAAATACAAACACCACTGCCGGCAAGCAAAAAGCCAAAGACAAAAATAAAAAACAGGGCGAATTTGATTTTGATGAGGCACTAAACCCAACCGAAAGTTTAGCCGACATAATGAAAGATTTAAAAGATTAACAAAAAATACAGTAAAAGTAAATTTTTACTGTATTTTTAATATTTTTTACATTTTGGCTAATTATTCTGCGGCGTTACTATTGTTAATTTCTACTACCAAGCAGTCGGTAGAAAGCATGGTAGACGCAACGCTTACGGCATTTTTTATTGTGCAAAGGGTAACCTTTGTAGGGTCTACAATGCCGCTTTCAAACATGTCGCAAAATACACCAGCAAGCGCATCAAAGCCATAACTGCTGCTAGGATTGTCTAATATTGTTTTTACAACAACGCCGGCGTCGCCAAACGAGTTTGCCACAATTTGTCGAATAGGCGCTTGACAAACAGACAGCATTATTTGCGCCCCCGTTTTAATGTCGCCCTCTAAATTTTGAATTAGTTGGGCAAGTGGCTTGCAGCACCTTAGCAAGGCAACGCCGCCACCAGCAACAATGCCATCTGCCGCTGCAGCCTTGGTTGCATTAAGAGCGTCTTCTATTCTTAGTTTCTTTTCTTGCATTTCTACTTCGGTTGGTGCACCAACGCTAATTACAGCAACTTGCCCGGCGACGCGTGCGATACGTTTTTTAATTTCTTCACGTTCGTCGTCTTCGGTTGCCAAATTTAGCTGACTTTTTAGCCCGCTTATGTGTTCGGCAGTCTTTTGACTTACTCCCCTTGGCTCTACAAGGGTGGTTTTGTCTTGACTGATGATAATTTTGCTAACCTCGCCTAGGTCGTCAACGGTGGCTGCAGCAAGCTCGGTGCCAATCTCGGCAGAAATTAAACTTGCGCCCGAAAGTACGCAAATATCTTCTAACATGTCTTTGCGCTTGTTGCCAAATGCCGGCGCCTTAACAGCCACGCAATTAAGATTTCCGCGCAGCTTGTTTACAACAAGTAGGGTAATAACTTCTTGCTCGTAGTCGTCTGCAATAACAAGTAGCGGCAACCCCCTTTGATTGCACACTTCTAACACCGCTAAAATTTGGTTTATATTGCTAATTTTGCCGTCGGTTACAAGTATTTTTGCGTTAGATAGCTCGCAAATAAGCTTGTCTTGATTTGTTGCCATATATGGCGAGATAAAGCCGCGGTCAAATTCTAGCCCCTCTACAAGTTTTAGAGTGGTGGAGGCAGTTTTGCCTTCTTCTAGAGTAATTATGCCGTCTTCGCCAACCTTGTCCATGGCATCGGCAATAAGCCCGCCAATTTCTTCGTCACCCGCCGAGATTGTTGCTATATTTTTTATATCCGCACTGGTTTTTACTTTTTTGCTTTGGTCTTTTAAACAATCGGTTATAACTTTAAGACCTTGCTCCATGCCAAGTTTTAGTTGCCTTGGGCTTGCCCCGGCTTCTATATTTTTAATCCCTTCGCTAATTATGCTGCTGGCAAGGACGCAAGCTGTTGTGGTGCCGTCGCCGGCTACTGAGTTAGTTTTTATGCTAACTTCTTTTATTAGGCTGGCGCCTACATTTTCAAATGGGTCGGCAAGCTCTATTTCTTTTGCAATTGTAACGCCGTCGTTTGTAACTAGCGGAGCAGCGTATTTTCGCTCCAACGCAACATTTCTGCCCTTGGGACCAAGGGTTAGTTTAACAATATCTGCAAGTTTGTCTGCACCTGCCTTTAACTTTGTTCTGGCAGCAGTGCCGCTTAAAAAATCTTTCATTTATTTATCCTCCACAATTGCCAAAATATCTGTTTGGCGCATAACTACATACTCGGTTTTGTCTATTATGACGCTTGTGCCACCATATCTGCTGTATAAAATCTTATCTCCTACAGCCACTTGCAGGGCAGTTTGCTTGCCTTGCGTATCTGTGCCGTCGCCAACTGCCACCACCTTGCCAAAATATGGTCTTTCGGTGGTGGTGCTTGGCAGCATTAGTCCGCCAGAGGAGGTCTTTTCTGGCGTGGGCAAAATTAGCACTCTATCAAATAACGGTTTAAGTTTCATTGTTTGTTCTCCTTTACTTTTTTATTTTAGTTTTTTTCTTGGCCGCAAACAATTTTAAGTAGTAGAATCTTTTGTAAAAAACCCGCAAATTTTGCCGATAACAGGCTATATTTGACATGCTTTTATTTGGCCAAGCATAAACTTTACTAGCCTTATTATATATGGCGGGAGTTTTTGTTGAGCCAAACACTGACAAATTTTTATTCATCTTACAAGCGGAGGGGGCAAAAGAGCAGCAGCCTTAAAGGCTGGGTGGCTGTTGTTTTGGTAATGTTGGCTGTTTTGGTGCTTATAATTTCGGTAATTGTAAAAAATTCACCGACAAAAAATTATTTGTCTAAAAGTTTCTATTTTGTTTATGCCGGCAACTACACCAGCCGAGCTTTGGCGTCTAATTGCGCAAATGATGTTTCCGACCTTGGCGGTGCCGGGGTTATATACAATGTTGGCAACAGTCTGTTTGTTGTAGCGGGCGTCTATTTTACTAAGCCTGAGGCAGAAAAGGTGGCAACTCAAATATCTGCTAGGTTTAAGGGTGCAGGAGTGCTTGCCGCAAGTAGCGCCAGTGTTAGCAAAAGTACGGCAAAAGCGCTGCATCAAGTAGAAAGTTGCCGCAATTATTTCGCAGAATTATACCAGTTTTGCCAAAATCTGTACACATGGACAAATAGTTTAGAAGTTGGCGAAATAGATGCCAGCAAGCTATATAAAAATGTAATGACGGTTAAGCAAAATATAACAAGCCTTGCTGCACATCTTTCTGAGCAAGACGCCGAGTTTGCCGAAGTTATGTACAGCAGCAGCCTAGTTGTCTGCGAGCATATTAGCAGTTTTTTTTCGTCAGCTTTTGCCAGCAGCGACATATCTAAGCACGCTCGCAAACTTTGCGTAAATGTGGTTATAGAGTTTATGGATATGTGCGGATTACTGTAAAACCGAGCGAGAGGAGTAGCAAAAAGGTAAAAACAATTGCATAAAATGTCAAAAAATAATATTTTTGTGCTAAAAATAATTTGAAAAATGCAATTAATATGATAAAATGTATTTACAAAAGGAGAAAATTTGCCATGGGATTAATGGGTTGGCTAATGAAGGGAATAGGCTTTGAGGACGAAGAAGACCAAGAGGCCGAGGCAATAAAACTAGAACACAAAGCCAAAAAACAAAAATTAAAAGAGGCTAAACGGAAAGAAAAAGAGGCTGCAAAATTAGAGCGCACCAATGCCAAACTTAGCAAAATTAGCGAGCGCGGGGCAAGAATAACGCCAGAGCCTACCGAGCCAGTTAGAAGTGCCAATTTAGACCAGTTTAATATATCAGGCCAATCCAGAGCCGCCGAACAAGAGAATAATTACGGCGGCTATGGCAGCGATTACGGCGCTGATATGGGCGGCAATGTGGGCGGCTATGGCAGCAAAAATGTAGTCTTTTTTTATCCAAAAACCTATGCCGAGGCGCAAAGGCTAATAGACTACATAAAGCAAGGGGAGTCGGTTATGCTAAACCTAGACGACGTTTCCGAGGCCGAGGCGCAGCGTATGCTAGACTTTGCAAGCGGTGCAATTTATGCTGTAAATGGGTCTATACAAAGGGTGTCGGGCAATATCTTTTTGCTGACGCCCGAGGGTTTAAATATTGTCGCCCCTAAAAAATAGCCAGCCGTTTGTTTGGTTATGGATAGGTCAATAATTTTGCTGACGGCAATAATTATTGCGGCAAAAATTTGACAACGGCCAACAAAAAAGGCTAAATTAAACTTAATTATGTACAAAATAATGTTTGTGTGTTTAGGCGCAACCTGCCGAAGCCCTATGGCCAGTGCAATTTTTAATAAAGTTGCAAGCACAAAAGGGCTTAATGCTCATGCCGGATTTTGCGGGCTTAATGTTGTTTACGGCTCGGCAATTATGCCAGAGAGCAAACAGGCAGCAAAAGAATATGGCGTAAAGCGAATGTGCGGCAGCCCCAGGCAGATTGCGGGAGAAGATTTGGCAAATAGCAATTTGGTGGTTTGCCTAACCGAAGACTATAAAATAGCGCTTAGCCGTATGGTTGCGGATAAGTTTGTCCATAAAATTGTGTGTTTTAAGGACATTTGCGGTCAAGATATTCCCGACCCGTACAAACGGGGTCAAGAGGCGTATAGCAAATGCTGCAAACTTATATATGACGGCATCAATAAACTGCTAGAAAGTCTGCTTGCACAGGGATTAATTAAGGAGAAAAAGAAAAATGTTTAAAAAAATAGCAATTGTTGCCGACCATAACGGCGAAAGCAAAAAGCAACTTGTAGAAGACATCTTGGTGCAGCAGAATATAGAGGCCGTATACCCAGACTACACAAACTCTGCCGACAACGATTACCCAGATATTGTGCAAAAGGCCTATGATTATTACTTAGACGGTAAGGTTGATGCATTAATTTTGCTTTGCGGCACGGGCGTTGGCATGTGTATTGCTGCAAATAAATGTCCCGGGCTAAGGTGCGTGCTTGCGGCAAATGCAGCAGTTGCGGCTTTTGGCAGAATTCACGAAGATTGCAATGCGCTTTCGGTTGGTGTGGGCTATAAGGACGCCGGCAATGGCATAAGTGTAAAACTAAGCACTAAGCAGTTGCAAGACATTGTTAAAGCCTTTATTTCTACCCCTTTTGAGGGTGGCAGACACCTTAGGCGCGTGCAAAAAATAGAAAATTTTAGTTGTTTGTGGCACAAAAGAAGTACCAAACCTAAAAATGTGCTAGGGCAAAATATAAACTAGGGGGAGTTATGGCAAAAATTGAGCAGCTAGCAAATGAGCCAGAACAAGAAAACGGCAAAAATGTGCAAGCTGAAACCAGCAAAGATGCAACTGAGGCCAGCAGCACTGGCAAAGCAGATAACATTGGCAAACAAATTGCACTCACGGCAATAAAAACTATTTGTTGTTGCATTTTTGCGCTAGTTGTTATTGTGCTTGCAACCTACGCTATTAGCCCCGCATTTATGGCAAAAATTTGCAACAATATGGGCTTTAAAAATGCCGAAATCAGCTGTTTAGAGCTTGTTTGTGCACGCAATAAAACTGACGCCAACCTATATAATTTAATTTTAAAACTTGGTGCAAACGGCAACTATACAAAACAGAACGAATACATTTTAAAACTGCAAGAGAGCAGTACTTATACCAAGTTTTGTAACAACTTGGATAGCGCAACCATTAATAGTTACAGTAGCGGCAGTTTATCGGCAACAAACCTTTGCTATACCTATGGCGCAAACGAATATCTGAGCAGTCGATATGTATTAAACTTACTAACCCTTGGCAAACTGCAAGAGGCGTACAGCGCCGCTACTAGTTACTATAACGCCGATGTGCAAAACTCTACCGATGTTGTTTTGTACTATTATGCCGAATATTTGCTAACTAGCAGCATTTCTAGCAGTGACCGCACAACATATTTTGCCAAACTACTGCAAGAAGACAACTTTAGTTTGTTGCAAACTAAGCTAGACGCCTTAGCAGAGCAGGCAGAAAACCTAACTGGTGGCTTAAAAATAATAAACGCATACAGTCAAATGAAACTGGCTTATGTAATTTATGTAGCAAACAACTACGGTGGCAACAACGATGCCAACATAGACAACCTACAAGCCGCCTACACCTCGGCTCGCGCCGCCTGGCTGCAGCTTATATAAAATTTTTAAACAAAAAAATCTCCCAGCAGTAGTGCTTGGAGATTTTTTGTAGTTAGAATTCTATTTTGTTGGCTATATAGTCTTTTAGGGCAGAGATTTGTATGCGGTCTTGTGCCATGGTGTCGCGGTTGCGAATTGTTACGCAGCCGTCGGTGGCAGTGTCAAAGTCTACAGTAACGCAAAAAGGTGTGCCGATTTCGTCTTGACGGCGATAGCGCTTGCCTATGCTGCCTGCCTCGTCGTAGGTGCACATAAAGTTTTTAGATAGCGTTGTAAAAATTTCTTGTGCTTTTTCGCTTAACCCCTTTTGCAGAGGCAAAATTGCCACTTTGTATGGAGCAAGGGCAGGGTGCAAATGCATAACAACTCTTGTGTCGCCACCCTCTAATTGTTCTTCGTCGTAGGCTTCGCACATTATTGCAAGGGTAAGTCTGTCAGCGCCGATAGAATACTCAATTATATTTGGCGTTATTTTTTCGCCAGTTGTTGGGTCGGTGTACTGCATGTTTTTGCCGCTAAATTCTTGATGACGGCTTAAGTCCCACATGCCACGGTGATGTATACCATTAAGTTCTTGCCAGCCCATAGGGAACAAGTATTGTATGTCGCATGCCGCTTTTGCGTAGAACGCCAATTTATCGTGGTTATGAAACCTTAAATGTTCGGCGGTTAGCCCCAAGTCTTCAACAAACTGCTGGGCTTGTTGCTTGTAGTTGTTGTAAATATCCATGCTTTCGGCCTCTTTGCAGAACATTTGTAGCTCCATTTGTTCAAACTCCACTGTGCGGAACAAAAAGTTGCCGGGAGTTATCTCGTTGCGGAAAGCTTTGCCTATTTGGGCAATGGCAAACGGCAATTTTGCGCGAGTGGTGCGTTGCACATTTAAAAAGTTTACATATTCGCCTTGGCAGGTTTCTGGACGCAAATACACCTTGTCTGCATCGTTTTCTATTGTTCCACGGCTGGTTGCAAACATAAGGTTAAATTTTCTAATTTTTGTCCAGTCATGAGCGCCGCAATGAGGGCAGTTTACGTTATGTTCCTCTATATATTCTTCCATTTGGGCGTCGGTCATAGCTTCGGCAGAAACTTTGCCTTTGCTGTGGTCTTCTATTAAATTATCTGCTCTAAAACGCTGCTTGCAGTTTTTACAGTCCATTTGAGGGTCACTAAAGCTAGTTACATGACCGCTAGCTTCCCAAACTCGCGGGTTCATTAGTATGGCGGCATCTACGCCATAGGTGTTTGGGCTTTCTTGAACAAAGCGCTTCCACCATGCATGCTTAATATTGTTCTTTAGTTCTACGCCAATAGGGCCAAAATCCCAAGTGTTGGCAAAACCGCCATAAATGTCGCTGCCAGCAAAGATAAAGCCGCGGCTTTTGCATAAGTTTACAATTTTGTCCATAGTAAGTTTTTCCATAGTTGCTCCTTTTTTGTTAGCGGCTGGATTGCCGTAACGTCAAAAATTATATCACGTGCAGATAATAATTGTCAATTTGTAAGTGACAAATAATGAATATTTATATACTAAAATTAATAAAACAATAGAACAAATATACTAAATTACTAAAATTGCTTGTAAAAATTTTGCCGAGTGGCTATAATATAGTTATGAAAGAAGATAATCAAAAGAAAGTGATAAGCCAGCCGCAAAAAGAGAGTAAGTCTGGCGGAGAAAATGACGGCAAAGAGCAGAAATTTAAGATTGTTTCTAACAAGGTGCCAATGGGTGACCAGCCAAAGGCAATAGATAGTTTGGTAGAAGGGTTAGAAGACGGGCTTAGAACTCAAATCTTGTTGGGTGTTACTGGTAGCGGCAAAACTTACACCATGGCAAACATAATAGAGCGTGTACAGCGTCCAACCATAGTAATTGCGCACAACAAAACCTTGGCGGCACAGCTTTGCAATGAGTTTAGGGAGCTATTTCCTAACAACGCTGTCAATTATTTTGTAAGCTATTACGACTATTATCAGCCCGAGGCGTATATTGTTTCTAGCGACACCTATATAGAAAAAGAACTTGCCATAAACGACGAGATAGACAAATTACGTCACTCTGCCACGTGTTCCCTTTTTGAGCGCCGAGATTGCATTATTGTGGCGTCAGTAAGCTGCATTTACGGTTTGGGCGAGCCTAGCGAATATCACGCAATGGCAATTTCGCTGCGTCCAAATATGGAGATTAGCCGCGAGCAGGTTATAGAGAGGCTTGTTGCCAACCAGTTTAAGCGCAACGATATAGATTTTACCCGAGGCTCTTTTAGGGTGCGGGGTGATGTTCTGGATATTTTCCCTGCGCAAAATAGCGAAATTTGTTTGCGCGTAGAATTTTTTGGGGACGTAATTGAAAAAATTAGCGAGGTGGAAGTGGTGTCCGGTAAGACGATTTCTACCTTGGAGCATGTTGCAATATATCCAGCAAGCCACTATGTTGTTGGCAGTGACAAGCTGGAAAAGTGCTTGGCTAATATTGAGGCGGACATGCAGGCCGAAGTGCAGAAATTTTTGGATAACGGCAAACTGCTCGAGGCCGAGCGGCTTCGTCAACGCACCAGTTACGACATAGAAATGCTGCGCGAAATGGGCTACACCACGGGTATAGAAAATTACAGCAGATATTTTGACGGCAGAAGTCCGGGGCAGATGCCGTACACTCTTTTAGATTACTTTCCCGATGACTATTTGATGTTTATTGACGAAAGTCATATAACCATTCCGCAAATTCATGCCATGTACAACGGCGACCGCGCTAGAAAAGATAACTTGGTTGGCTATGGTTTTAGGCTAAGCAGTGCGTACGACAACCGTCCACTTAAATTTGAGGAGTTTGAAAGCAAAATTGGTCAGCTAATCTGCGTTTCTGCTACCCCCGGCCCCTACGAAACTGAGCGGGCAGACAATGTTGCCGAGCAAATTATTAGACCAACTGGGCTACTAGACCCGCTTGTTGAGGTTAGACCAATAGAGGGTCAGATAGACGACCTAATTAGCGAAGTAAATAAAACAATTTCGGACGGCGGCAGAGTACTAATTACTACCTTAACAAAAAAAATGGCCGAAAATTTGGCAGACTATCTAACCGAACATGGTGTAAAAACAACCTATTTGCACAGCGAAATTAAAACCATGGAGCGCATTGAAATTTTGGATGCACTCCGCAGCGGTCAGACCGATGTTGTGGTGGGCATCAACCTGCTAAGAGAGGGGCTAGATTTGCCCGAAGTTCAACTTGTGTGCATTTTAGATGCCGACAAAGAGGGGTTTTTGCGAAGTAGTGGCGCTCTTATTCAAACGATAGGCCGAGCCGCACGAAACAGCAATGGCAGAGTAATTATGTATGCCGACACCATAACAGGTAACATGAAAAAAGCTATTGACGATACTGCCCGCCGCAGAAAATTGCAACAAGAATACAACCAAAAGCATGGCATAATCCCGCAAACAATTGTTAAAAAAATTAACAATACGTTGCAAATTACTAAGCCATTAGACAAACCTAAAAAGATGAGTAGAGAAGAACTAGACAAATATGTTGCAGACCTGCGGGTGCAAATGGATATGGCTGTAAAAGAGTTGAATTTTGAACATGCAATAGAGCTTAGGGACGAAATAAACAAGCTAACTAAAAACAGAAATAGGTCTGCCAAATAATTTGTTATGCCACACACAATACCCCATAAAATGGGAGATTTAGTGGTGTTGTGTAACACATAATATAAACAAAACCGTCTTAAAATTTGGCTAAAATAATAAAAATTTAGTTATATCACTGTAAAAATGCAGAAAATTGGCAGAATAAATAGCAATTCAGTTAAATAATACGCTAAAAACTGCAAAACTAAGTATAAATGGGTGAAAAAATGAAAAATTCTATTAAAATTGTTGGAGCAAAAGAAAATAATTTAAAAAATATCAGTGTGGAAATTCCACGAGATAAACTTGTGGTATTTACTGGCTTATCTGGTAGCGGAAAATCCAGTTTGGCTTTTGATACAATTTTTGCCGAGGGTCAGCGCAGATATATGGAAAGCTTATCTAGTTATGCGCGCCAATTTTTGGGTCAGATGAAAAAGCCGGACGTAGAATTAATAGAAGGATTATCTCCCGCCATAGCTATCGACCAAAAAGTTACAAGCAATAACCCTCGCTCAACCGTTGGCACCGTTACCGAAATTTACGATTATTTTAGGCTTATGTATGCCCATATAGGGCATGCTTTTTGCGTAAACTGTGGCACAGAAATTGCGGCAAGCACGGTAGATAGCATTGTTGCAAAAGTTACAAGTATGCCAGATTTAAGCAAAATTATGGTTATTGCGCCAATAGTGCGTGGCAAAAAGGGCGAGTTTACAAAACTTTTAGAAGATTTAAAAAAGCAGGGCTATGTTAGATGCAAAGTTGACAGCAAGATTACCACGCTAGACGAAGTGGATAAGTTAGACAAAAAAATCAAGCACGATATAAGCGTAGTTATAGACCGAATTGTGCTTAAAAAAGGGGTGGAGAGCCGCCTTGCAAGTAGCATAGAAACGGCAACAAATCTTTCTGGCGGGCTAGTAATTATAGAGTGCGATGGGGCAGAGAGTTTATTTAGTACCAAGCACAGTTGCCCAAATTGCGGGTTTAGTTTTGGCGAAATTACGCCAAGAATGTTTAGCTTTAACACCCCTTATGGCGCTTGCCCAGAGTGTTCTGGCATTGGCAGCAAAATGGTTATTGACGAAAACTTGGTGGTTAAGCACCCAGAGCGCAGCATAAATGAGGGCGCAATAATTACCATAGGCTTTGGCGACGGTGGTTTTAGTCAGGCTTACTACAATGCCCTTAGCAAGGCCTATGGGTTTAGTTTGGATACTCCGTTTGGCGAACTTCCGCGTGAAATTAAGGACATAATTTTTTATGGCAACAACGGCGAAAAAATGCGTATTAACTACAAATCCAAAAAATTTAGCGGCAGCTACGACAGCGATTTTGAGGGTGTTATAAATAATCTGTATCGCAGACAGCGCGAGAGCCGCAGCGAGTTTGTTAAGTCCGAGATAGAAAAACTTATGGTTGCGCAGCCTTGCGAGTGCTGCCATGGCAAGCGTTTAAACAAACAGGCTCTTAGTGTGCGTGTTGGCGGCAAAAATATTGTAGAACTTTGCGACATGAGCATAGTTAAAATTGACGAATTTTTGGAAAATTTGTCGCTTACAAAAAAAGAGCAGCTAATTTCGGCCGAAATTATTAAAGAAATTAGGGCAAGACTTAAATTTTTGGTTGATGTTGGGCTAGATTATCTCACGCTTACCCGCAGTGCAGGCACTCTAAGTGGCGGCGAAAGTCAGCGCATACGTCTAGCCACCCAAATAGGCAGCGGGCTTGTTGGCGTGCTGTACATTTTGGACGAGCCGAGTATTGGTCTGCACCCGCGAGATACGCAGCGGCTTATTAAAACCATGTATAGGCTAAGAGATTTGGGAAACACCCTAATTGTGGTAGAGCATGATGAAGAAACTATCCGCGCCGCAGACTACATTGTGGACGTGGGATTAAAGGCGGGGGCGCACGGTGGCAAGATAGTCGCCACTGGTACGCCAGCCGAGATTATGGCAAGTGACGCCTCTTTGACTGGCGCATATCTAAGCGGCAGAAAGCAAATTGCCGTGCCTAAAAAACGCCGAACGGCAACCGACGCAAAGATAACCATTGTTGGTGCACGGCAAAATAATCTAAAAAATATAGATGTCGAATTTCCTATCGGCTTGCTTACGGCCGTAACTGGGGTTAGCGGCAGCGGCAAAAGCAGCCTAGTTAACGAGATATTGTATCCTGCCGTGGCAAACAAGGTAAACAGAACAAATCTGCCAGAGGGTGAGTACACCGAAATTTTGGGTGTTGAAAACATAGACAAGGTGGTTGTAATAGACCAAACACCTATTGGTAGAACTCCGCGTAGCAATCCCGCAACCTATACTGGCATGTTTACATCAATAAGGGACCTTTTTGCAAATCTGCCAGAGAGCAAGGCACGGGGCTACACCACCAGCAGATTTAGCTTTAATCTGCCGGGTGGGCGCTGCGAGGCCTGCGGCGGGGACGGCGTGCATAAAATAGAAATGCACTTTTTGCCAGATGTTTATGTTACCTGCGATGAGTGCGGCGGCAAACGCTACAATCGTGAAACACTAGAAGTTAAGTTTAAAGGCAAATCTATAAACGACATTTTGGAGATGACGGTAGAAGAGGCTGTAGACTTTTTTGATAACTTTAACAGTATAAAAAACAAGGTGCAGGCGCTTTATGACGTTGGGCTTGGGTACATTAAACTTGGTCAGCCGGCAACCACTCTTAGTGGCGGCGAGGCGCAGCGTGTAAAACTTGCCACCGAGCTGTCTAAGCGTGCTACGGGCAAAACACTGTATATTTTGGACGAGCCAACAACTGGGCTGCACACTCATGATGTGTCCAAATTAATTGCAATTTTAGACCGTCTAGTTGGTGGCGGCAACACAGTGGTGGTTATAGAGCATAACCTAGATGTTATTAAAGTTGCCGACCATATTATAGATATTGGCCCCGAAGGTGGCGACCGTGGTGGCAAAATTGTAGCCACTGGCACCCCGGAAAAAATAGCCTCTACAAAAAAGAGCTACACCGGCCGCGCCCTCGCCGAATACTGCAACCTAAACAAATAGGCTGGGAAAACTTGCACTTTAGGTTTAATACAGAAATAATTATGCGTAAAAAAGAACTAGAACTGCTTTTGAATAAAAAATCATAATTAAGTTTATAAAGAATTAGTAATAAATAATAAAAATAAGCCAACTGCGGGGGCTTGTTTTTATGGTGAAAGTTTAGTATGCGGCAAATTTTTGCAAAAGATGCTATAAAAAGGCAAAATTGTATAGGGCGGCGGCTGGGCGTGGTTGGCTATAATGATAACAAAGGGGACATGGTTATGGGCAGAAAAATTGTCATTACTAGCGGCAAGGGCGGAGTTGGCAAAACTACGCTCACGGCGGGGCTAGGTAGGGCGCTCGCTGGGCTTGGGTTTTCGGTGTGCTTGGTGGACGCCGACATTGGGTTAAACAACTTAGATATTGCTATGGAAGCTGAAAATAAGGTGGTGTACGACCTTGCCGACTGCATGCAAAGCAACTGTCGGTTGCGGCAGGCACTTATTGCCGACTACATGCAAGAAAATTTATTTCTTCTTTCTAGTGGCAAGGCGCTTTCGGGCGAGCAAATTGTTGGGTTTGGCGAGATTGTAAACAAGCTTGCCGTCATTTTTGATTTTGTGCTTGTTGATTGCCCGGCGGGCAAGGAAGACGGCTTTTTTAGAGCTATAAAGGCGTGCGAAGAAGCTATTTTGGTAACGACCGCCCACCCGTCAGCTATGCGTGACGCAAGCCGAATTGCACACTTGGTGCACGCAGCCCTAGGAAATAGGGCAAGTCTAGTTATTAACCGTCAGCGAGGCGATTTGGTTGCTGCAAAAGAGGCTATGGACTACGCTCAAATTGGCAAATTACTTAACTTAAAAGTTATAGGCGTTTTGCCCGAGTGTGACAGCTATAATATATCCAGTTCCATTGCAGCCGAAAGAAAGGCTAACACAAAACTTTGGATATCTCTGCAACTTACAGCCAAAAATGTGGCAAACGGCACCGAAGATGTCTTTGACTGCACGGCGGGCTACTGCGGTTTAATTGGAACTATTAAAAGAAAGTTAAAGGGGCTATAAAATGTCAAGTTATGCAAACTTAACCACACAAAGGGTAAAAAAGATGCTGCTTAAAGACAAACTTGCAAGCCCAGCACAATTTAAACAAACATTAAAGTTAGAGTTGTTTGGCCTATTAAGTCAGTTTTTAGAGCTTGATGCCGCCGACATAAAGCTTAGCATAACGGTTGAACCAGACGGCAAGTATAAAGTTGCTATGCTTGCCATGGCAGAAAATGTAAAGCCAGCTGTTGGCACTTTTTAGCACAAAAATAGGGCAATGTAAGCCATAGTTTGTATAATATTTAAACAAAAAGTGTCATATATTTTACTATGGCATATAGTGGGATAGAAGAAATTTCTTGCGTGGCGCAAAACCAAGTAAAAGTTGTAAAAAAGAAAAATTTGCACTTTTTTGGCTGTCTTTTTATGTGCATGCTAACCTTTGCTTGTTACAACGTTAGCCTAACAGATAGCCTTGGGCTAAAAGATTTTGTCCAGCGTGTAACTGCCTCGTGGACGCCAAAGACCGAAGATATTGGCAAAATTAAATTTGTCAATTTTTCTTTTAACGAAAACAATAACACTGACGGCGTCTTTATGGTTTCTAGTCCGTTTAAAAATTACTATGTGCAAAATTTATCTACAACTTGTTTACAGGTAAACGGGCTTGGTGACATGCTTGTGCTCAGCCCAATAGACGGCACTGTGCAAGACATTATATACTCTGGCGGGGTATATACAATAAGTATAGTATATGGCAATGTTTTAGTTAAGCTTGGCGGGGTAGACTATGCTTGCACAAGTGTAGGAGCAACGGTATCTAGTGGGGATAAAATTGCGGTTAGTTTAAAAAGCTTAATTACTTTTGAAATTGTCTGTGATGGCAAGCCCGTAGATTTATATTCGGGCGGGGCAGCAGACACCTTTTTTGAGTAAAAACTAGGTGTTATGTCTGGCATAATACCTGCTAATTATGTCAGACATAATAGCCCAAACTGCCCATAAAATCTAGTGTTGCTGTGTTTAACTATAAATTTTAGCTAGTTGGTTTTTTAGAGTAGCAATATTTATAGCTATTACCGCAAAATGTATAGCAAAAATCTATGAAAAAGTCGGTTAATATAAATTTAAAATTTTTTAAAAGGGGCAAAAGTAGCTTTGCCTTACAGGTGCATATTGTAACCATTATTTTTATTTTTGCAAGTTTATTTGTTGGTATGTTTTGGCTGCTAGCCACCTATTTAATTTGCTTAATTGTGCACGAGTTTAGCCATGCTATGGTAGCAAGGCGGCTAGGGTACAAATGCGGCAAAATTATATTATACCCTACTGGAGCATTATTGTGCGGGGCAACCGACGAGTTTGGTTTTGTAGATGAAATTAAGATAGCCGTCGCTGGCCCGCTTGCAAACTTGGTTATGATTATTATGTCCATTTTTGTTTGGTGGATATTTCCCGAAAGTTACAACTACACCACAGATTTTGTTGTTGCAAATTTAAGCCTTTTTCTGTTCAACATGCTGCCAATTTTTCCGCTAGATGGTGGGCGAGTACTGCTTGCTTTTTTTAGTTTGCGTGTAAGCAGAAAACAGGCTGTAGCAATTTGCAAAAACATAACCATGGTGTTTGCACTAATGCTTTTTGCCTTTTTTATAGTTTCATGTTTTTTTGGCATAAATTTGCAATTAGGGATAATTAGCGTTGTAATGTTTATTAGCGTGCTTGGCGAGCAGAAGCAGTCGGCATACAAACGGCTAGTTAAAACCGACCTTAAAAAGCGCAAACTTTTGCACGGATTAAAGGGTAGCACCTTAGTTTTTTTGCAAAGCGTGCCAATTTGCAAGGTGCTAACCAAGGTAGACAATTTTGCCTACTACACCATAATAGTTGTAGATGATAATTTTTGCACCATTGCAACGCTTACCGAGTTAATGCTAGAAAAATTAAGCTTATCTTGCCCCCCAACCACTCCCATAGGCGCCGCAATAAAGCAAATATCTTGCTAGATGTGCAATTATTTATAATTAATAAAATTAAAATTGGCTAAACTGTTGACAAAACTTTTTTATTGTGGTAATATTTTTAGCGTGCCACATGTGGCGGGTTAAAGTTAGCTAATACTTTTTAGCTACACCTAGTTTGCAGTGAGACTGGAGAGAGGAGGATTATTTATGTACGCAATAGTTAGCACAGGCGGCAAGCAGTACAAGGTAGAGCCAGAAAAATATTTCTTGGCAGAAAAAGTTGACGCAGAAGTTGGTGCTAAAATAGAGCTAGATTGCCTACTTGTAGCAGACGATAACGGCAAAGTAACCGTTGGAACTCCGCTAACAGGCAAAAAAGCGGTTTGCGAAGTTTTGGAACATGGCAAGGCTGCCAAAGTTATAGCTTTTAGATACAAAGCCAAAAAGAACGAGCGCAAACGCCAAGGTCATAGGCAGCCATACAGTAAACTAAAAGTAGTTTCTATTGGTTAGGTTTATATGACAAAGGTTAGCATTTACAAAAAAAATGGCAAGATAGTTGAGGTTGAGTGTGACGGGCACACTTCTTACGGCGAAAAGGGAGAAGACATAGTTTGTGCAGCACTATCTAGTGTGGTGCAGACGGCGCTACTGGGCATACTAGTGGTGGCTGGTGTACAAGCTAAAACCGTCCGCAAAGACGATGAAGGGTACCTAAAATTTAGCTTGCCAAACAACATAACTCCGCAAGAGGCAGAAAAATGCGAAACAATTTTGCAAACCATGTTGTGCGGGGTATCCGACTTAAATGTTGGGTTTTCAGATTTTATAGAATTGGAGGTAAAAAAGTTATGAAGATGTTTATCAATATCCAGCTTTTTGCTCACCACAAGGGTGGCGGCTCTACCAAAAACGGACGCGATAGTAATGCTCAGCGTCTTGGCGTTAAGCGCTATGACGGCGAAGTTGTTAAGGGCGGCAATATAATTGTTCGTCAGCGTGGAACAAAAATACACCCAGGCAAAAACGTAGGTATTGGCGATGACGATACTTTGTATGCAAAGGTTGATGGCGCTGTTAAGTTTGAAAAACTTGGCAAAGACAAAAAGCAAGTTAGCATTATTCCGGCAGAAAACGCATAAATAAACAAAATATTAATCTTAGGCCACTTTTGTGGTCTTTTTTTTGTGAAAAATGTAAACAAAACTTGACAAACTGTTTATTTAGTCATATAATACAAATGTAAAGTAAACTTTACAATAGGAGGGGTTTTATGGAAAGAGAAGAAATTTTGGCAAAAGCCAGCAAAAAAACACAGGTTGGAGAAATGGAAGTACAAAAATTAAACAAAGCCAACTGGATTTCAGTTTCTGTTGGAGCTGTCGTTGCCGCAATTTTTTGCATAGCCGAAGGCTGCCTTGGTCATGTTTCCGCAGTTTTTGCAATCTTGGCAATTATGGCAGCATGGGCCTGCACTTTTTACAGCTTGCAGTACTTTATTTTAAGACGACACAAGGGCGCACTTATTGGCGCTATTTTAGAAGCGCTGGCTTTTGTAATACTAGTTACAGCCTACATATTATCTAATATTTACGGGTGGTAGGTGTATGAAAAACGAACTTAAACTACACAACAATTTAAAAGCTTGCCGATTGCAAATGGGCATATCTCAACAAGAACTAGCAAATATGGTTGGAACATCTAGGCAAACAATAATTGCTATAGAAAAGGGTACTTTTAGCCCGTCTGCCAAACTTGCGCTTTTACTTTGCACTGCGCTAAACTCCAAGTTTGAAGATTTATTTTACTTTTAGCTTTATTTACAAATTATTTGCCAAAGTATTTGTCATAACCGTCTAAAACTTGCTTTAAAGACGGTTTTTCTGGTTGTTTATTAAATAGACTGTTATGCGCTTGCAAAATTTTTTCAGCCTCTTCTTTTGTGTACTCTGTAAAAGATACATCAAAATGTTCGTATGTAACATTCTCACCCGAAATTGAAGATTCATATAATGTAGTATTAGAATTCTCGTCGTAATCTGGCATGTAACGTACTATCTTAGTTCCAGATTTGTGTTGTATTATCCTAAAATGCTCTTTTAGTCGGCCTTCTATAAACCCTAGCCTATGAATGACTGTGCAATAATTGTCGCTATGAATACTTGTCTTTGAACTAATTTTATATGCTTCATAAAATAAATCCACTAGCGCGCTGCTAACTTTATCGTGCGGATGAGCCTTTAAGTATTCAGCTATGCCTTTTCCATCTAAAACCTTGTCTTCTGAAAAGGGCTCCGTTTTATAATATATATCATGATTTTTTCTTGCTTTTTTCTCTTTGTAGTTTTCAAACATTTTTGTTCTCCTTTAACCAAATTTCTTTTATTATACTATAAAACGCAAAATTGTCAATGGGCTAACGCATTTTAAAATCTGTTTTCTTTGGCCTTTTTGTCTATAATTTTATTTATTTTGTGCTTGTAAAAAACGCCATATTTTTTGCGGGCGGCGTCATCGGCGCTGTTAAGCCTATACTCGTTAATTTGCATGGTTCTTATGTAGTCTGGCTCGTTTTTGTACTTGCCATATAGTTTTAACATTTGGGTGTAGGCGTACTTTTGCGCGTCTTTTTCTACAGCCTGACTGTTGTAAACAGTCGAGTTTTCGCCGCTAGGCACGTATCCAACCCAGTTTTTTTGCCAAGATTTTGCCTTAAATTGCCACCAATGTAGCTTTTTTGTTATGGTTGCGTACTGATAAGCATGTCTACCCTCGTGCAAAATGGTTTCCATGCCATGAAAACGCATGTTGTCTTCTATTAAAAGTTTTTCATGAATAATTATACGCTGGTTGCCGCCGCTGGTTGTAAACATGCCAAGACAGTTCCATGTGCTGCTTTCATGCACCACAATTTGCAACGGCTCTCTATTTTGCTTACTGGCAAACTTTTTTTCTAGCGCAATATACACTTTAAGCCGTTTGTTGGTGTTTAGTTTAAGCCATTTTCGCTTTTTAAACTTGCTAAATAAAAATAACATAACTTTATTATGTCAAAAATTTTAAGCAAAAGCAAGTAAAATTACAAAAGGATTGCAAAAGAGGCAAAGTTGTGCTACAATTTACCTATGAAGTACAAGATTACAAAAGATGCAATTATAATAGATAGCGCCGAAGATTTCAACCCCAAGCACATTTGCGAATGCGGTCAGATGTTTAGGTTTTGGGCGAGTGGGGACACTTATATTGTGGCAAGCCAAAATTATGTGGCAAAAATTGAGCCGCATGGCAGCGGTTACATTATATCTACCGCAAATCCGCGGTATTTTGTTAAATATTTCGACCTAGACTACGATTATTCGGCTGCAAAAACCGAGCTTAGTAGGTGCCCACAGCTGGCCGAGGCAATAAAATTTGGCGGCGGAATTAGGATTATAAACGCCAACCCTCTAGAAACAATTTTTGAGTTTATCATTTCTGCAAACAACAACATTAAGCGTATTAAACAGATTGTCGAGCGGCTGTGCGCAATAGGCGAAGATGTGGTTACTACGTTTGGCACATACAAGGCTTTTCCTAGTGTAAGAGATTTGGCAAATCAGCCGCAAGAGTGGTACAATACCCTTGGCGCTGGATACCGGGCGGGATATCTTAAAGCCACCGCAGATTTTTTGGCAACTGTGGATATGGACGCCATTTGCTCTATGCCGTCTGCCGAGCTTTATGCGTGGCTGCTAAAGTTAAAAGGAGTAGGCCCTAAGGTTGCAAGCTGTATTCTCTTGTTTGGGTTCGGCCGCCGTGAGTTTTTTCCGGTAGATACTTGGGTAGAGCAGGTATACAACAATTATTTTTTTGCTGGGCAAAAATCGCGCAAGCAGATACAAACCTTTTTTGAGTCTTCTTTTAAGGAAAGGAGTGGGCTTGCTCAGCAATACCTCTTTTATTTTATGCGGTCTTTGGGCAAATAACGGCGTCACTGCGGGCAGCAACAACCCCTCATT
>CAYTHL010000021.1:0-19386 GCA_964437615.1 uncultured Lachnospiraceae bacterium
TAAAACTCTATTTTGGAAACGGGTTTTTGGGGCAGATTTTGGCGCAAGAACAAGGAACTGAAAAGGCTGCACAAGAGAGTTTACTTAATGGTAAATGACCGCAGTGCAGCCTTCAATGACGCAGTTATTGCCCAATAAACTTAAATTATTAATTAAAAATCTATTTTGGAAACGGGTTTTTGGGGCATCTTTTGGCGCAAGAACAAGGCGCGAGTGTGCAGCCGCGACAGGAGTTTTCGTCAAAACTACACTTTATCAATCGCCCAACGCTTGAACAGCGTTGTTCTCATTTATCGGTGTAGTTTTTCCTCTCCCAAACAATTTGCCGATAGCAACTTGTTTAGGTTCCCTGTTTATAAATGACCGAGTGGTAGAACGGCAATGACGCTGTTATTGCCCAATAAACTTAAATATTAATTAAAAACCTATTTCGGAAACGGGTTTTTGGGGCAGATTTTGGCGCAAGAACAAGGCGCGAGTGTGCAGCCGCGACAGGAGTTTACTTGCGTAAATGACTGCTGCGGCAAGCGCCCGCAACGATGTTATTGCCCAAAATCTGCCCCAAAAACGTAGAGGGTTTCGCCGTCTTTAACAAGCCCATACTGCTCGCGAGCAGCCTGCTGTAAGTAGCCGTCGGTTGAGCGAATAGAAATGCCGTCTTGAAGGGTGGCTTGCTGGCTAGTTAGGCTGGCAGAGAGTTTGTCTAGCTGCCTACTTTTGGCCTGCAAAGTGCCTATTTTTATGCATTGGTAAGCAATAATGCATACCATTAGCACTACAAAAATAGAAACGCAAACTGTTGAAATTTTAACTACTTTTTTTAACTTTTGTGCTGTCATCTTTTGCCCCCAACTATTTTAGCAGTTTGGCCCCCGCTTTGGTGGATTTTGCTCTGCTAAACAATTTTATAAGGTTATTATACACCCATTTAAACAGTTTTGTAAAGAAATTTGACAAGGTAATTTGTTCTAAAATAAAGCCAAGAACGCAGGCAAAAATTGTATAAAAAAACACCTGCCCGCTTAAAAGTTTGTAAGTTAGCCCGCAAAAAACTATGCCGCAAATGCTAAAAAAGACAAAATATGCCGTGTTAGTAATAATTATATTATGTTTAAAAATAAAGCATAAAAGTTTTACACCAAGGCAAGACAGCCCCAAAACGGCGCCCAGGGCAAAAAATTGCAAAAATGTTAAACCTGTGCTTAGGCTAGAAAGCATTATTTAAATATCCTTTTAAATAAACTTTTTTGCCCGCCGCCATAAACGGCACTTGTAAGCTTGCCCGAAACTATTAGCAATTTTTCTTCTGGGGAAAGTTTTTCTACTTTAAGTTCTTCGCCCAAAAGTTGCAAGCTGCCGCTAGCAAGCTGTATATACACCGCCCTTGAGGTTGCCGAAAGCACCTCGGCAACGGCAGTTACCATAATTTTGCCCGGGTTTTCTATAGTTAATGTATGAGTTGGTTGTACCGATTTTTGCTCCATAAAATTCTCCTTTTTAGTCCATTATATGAAAAGACTGGGTAAAAAATGAAAACTTTGGGCAAAAATTACAGCCCAAACTCGGCAGTTAAAAATTTTACAAGCAGCGTTTTGCGCTCTACGCTATAATTGTTTTTAATCATGTAGTAAATGTTGCCAGACTTGCCTATTAGCACTACCATTTGCTTGGCACGCGTGACGGCAGTGTACAGCAGATTTTTGTTATAAAGCACGGGGTTGCCCGCCAGTATTGGAATAATGACCACCGGAAACTCGCTGCCTTGGCTTTTGTGTATAGTTATTGCGTAACTTAGCACCAAATCGTCCATTTCGGCCAAGCTGTAGCCCGCCCGTCTGCCGTCGTCGAAACTAACAAACATAGTAGACGCCACGGCGTTAATTTCGTCTATGTAGCCTATGTCGCCATTAAAGACGCCTTGCCCACGGATTATTGCGCCATTTTCTTCTTTTATCCACTCTAAGTTGTAATCGTTGGCGGTTTGCATAACCTTGTCGCCCAGTCTAAATGTCTTTTTGCCAACAACTATCTCTGGCTTAGACTTTTCTGGCGGATTTAAGGCTTGCTGCAAGCTTAAATTAATGTTGTCCACGCCGGCAACGCCGCTTTTCATTGGCGCAATAACCTGAATTTCTTGCGGGCTGATATTTTTGTAGTGCGGAATTCTGGTGCAGACCATGTCTACAATTTCTGATAACACCTCTTCTGGCACAAACTTGCTGCAATAGAAGAAGTCATCGCTCTTTTCTTGCAAATTTGGCATTTCGCCGTTATTTATTTTGTGACTATTTTCTATTATTTTGCTGCCCTCGCCTTGCCTAAAAATATAGTTTAGCTGAACATATGGAACAACATCGCTTGCAAGCAAATCTGCAAGCACATTGCCCGCTCCAACGCTTGGCAGCTGGTCTTTATCTCCAACAAAGATTATTTTTGTGCCAAGTTTTATGGCACGGCACAAACTGTAGCTTAAAAAGACATCTAGCATGGACACCTCGTCTATAATGATAACATCGGCGTCTAGTGGGTTATGCTCGTTTTTTACAAAGGCTAGTTTGCCCTTGCCATAGCCCATTTCTAAAGCGCGGTGGATAGTGCTTGCGGCTTCGCCAGTCTGCTCTTCTAAACGCTTGGCAGCTCTGCCCGTGGGCGCCATAAGCATTGTCTTTTTGCCTTGGCTATTAAATATGTAAAGTAGACCCTTAATTATTGTGGTTTTGCCAGTGCCGGGGCCGCCGGTAATTATACTTACGCCGCTTGCCGCTGAGGTTTTTATTGCCTCTACTTGAGTCTTGTGCAGTTTTAGCCCACTGACCAAGCAAAAATGGTCGATAAGTTGGTCAACATTGGTGCCGCTTGTTGGTGCGCTATCTATAAGCAGTTTTAGTTTGGTTGCCAAACTCTTTTCCATGGTGTAATTGCGAGTAGTGCAAATGGCCTCGGCGTCCTTATATTGCACTTTTTTGAGAATCCCCTCTAAAATTAGGTTTGTAACTTGACTTTCTATTTCGCCGCTCATATCTTCGCCAAAGCCAAGGACGCCGCAGACGCCGTTAACAAGGTCAGCAAGCAGAACAACCGTGGAGCCTTGACGCTCGGCAAGTTCATTCATAACATACAGCACGCCAGCGCGTATTCTAAAATCACTAGTGGCTTCTATGCCCAATTTAGAAGCAATTTTGTCGGCAGTTTTAAAGCCCACACCGTCTATGTCTTCTATAAGTTTGTAAGGGTTAGACTGCATTATTTCTATGGTTTTGCTTTTATAGGTTTCGTAAATTTTTATAGATAAACTTATGGTTATGTCGTAGTTTTGCAAAAAAATGACAGCGTCTTGCATTTTTTTAATGTCTTTGTATGCAACGCCAATTTCTAGGGCTTTGCGCTTGCTTATTCCGCGCACTTTGGCCAGTTCTAGCGGAGTTTTGTCTATAATTTGCAAAGTTTCTTTGCCAAACATGGCAACAATATTGCGGCTTGTGGCTTCGCCCACACCGCTAATTAGTCCGCTTGCCAAATATTTTTGAATTGCGCTAGTGCTGGTTGGTTTTTTTATTTTTACATTGGTTGCGCAAAACTGCTGGCCATAGCGCGAATTGAGTTTGTACTCGCCGTCTAACTCTAGTTCTTCACTTTGACCAAGCACGGGAAACTTGCCCGTGCATACAACACTTGCCCCGCCAATAACTTCTAGTTCTAGCACGGTGTATCCGTTTTCGGCATTTCTAAAAATTATCTGCTTAATTGTTCCGCTAATTTTCATAACTATATTGTACGGCAAATAAATTTTTATGTCAATTTTATTTTGGGTGCATAAAATTTTACTTTATGCAAATGCTAGGGGTATGAAAAATTTAATTTTTGTTTTAGCATCCACATTTGCCTGCCTTTGCGGGCTTGGCGTAAAAGCCACAAAATTTTCGGCGGCCGATGAAGTCCCCGCCGCGCAGCCATTCTATTTTGAGCAGCACATTTGGGGTAGATTTACTGGCACAGACGACACCCTAGAAGCCGAGGATGAAGACAATAAAGTTAGGCTATACAACCTTGACCTTGGCGAAGATGATGCCGAGTTAGAGGGCTTTGGCTTTGTGCAAGTAATTAGGGGCGGCGAGCATGACAAATTGTATGACTTTAAATTTGGCAAGCACCACAAACCGCATTACCATGAACATCATGTTTTAGAAGATGACGATGATGGCATTATAATTGACGACGCAAACGAGGACAACTCTGCCGAGCCAGAGACAGATACTCTTAGCAAAAATATTGCTGGCAAGCGTACTAAAAACGAGCCTAAAACTAATATACATAATGCAAAAAATGGGCAAAATGCTGGCGCAGTAGATGACTTTGCCAAAAACAGCACGGCGGCGCCTAAAAATACAGTAAATAATAGTCAAAACAAAAGGTTAAACAAAAAGAATGTCACCGAGCCTACTGTCCCTAACATAGAAAGGCAAGTTATACGCGAGAATGACAACACAAACAAGAGCGTAAGCGCCAATCCCGACAATAATATTTCTGGCAACAATAGTTTTAAAAAACCAAACAATAAGGCTAATACAAACAACAATAAAATTAATGTAGAAAATAATAGCGCAAACAATAGAACTATAACTAAGCCAAATACTGACAAAATTGCTTATTTAGATAACAAAACAGATAGCAAAATTCAGCCAAAGCAAACTTTACAAAAAATAAACTCTCAACTCAGCAATATAGCGCCGCAAAATACTGCACAGGATAAGGAAAACAACAACGCAAAAAGTCCAGAAAAGGTTACAAACTTGGCTGGGCTTGTGCTTTTTAAGGATATCCCTGTTTTGCTAGGCGCTGCAACTGTGGTTTGCCAAAATAGCGCGCAAAAGACTAATTTTGTGGCCACTGGCAACACTAAAAATAATTCAGAAGGCTCTACTCCGCTGCTTGCAATTGTTATAGACGACTTTGGCGGCTACGAAAGAACTGGCGTAGAAACTTTGATGCATTGTGACGTGCCTATAACATGTGCAATTATCCCTTTTGTAGACAACTCTGAGGCCGATTACGAGGCTGCAGTAGAAAATGACAAAGAGGTAATTTTACACATGCCGATGCAAGCCCATGTAAATTTGCCAGAGGAATGGTACGGCACCGTGTATATTAAAAACACCGACAGCCCCGCAGATGCTTTAGAAAAACTTAAAAATTGCCTTGCAACAATGCCCAAAGCCAAGGGATTTAACATTCATATTGGCTCGGGGGCGTGCCAAAATTTGGAACTTATGAATGCCATGTATAAATACGCAGCCGAAAACAACTTATTCTTTTTAGATAGCCGCACAATCTTGGCTGACAAGTGCGAAGAAGCCGCAAAGGCCCAAAATATGGTTTATCTTGGCCGTGATGTGTTTTTGGAGCCAAATAAAAACCGCAGTTACGAGGGCGTACTAACTAGACTTGCCGAGGGCATGCAAGTGGCAAAAAATAAAGGTGTAGCAGTTGTAATTGGCCATGTTGGTGCCGAGGGCGGCGAGAACACTGCCAAATGTATTGCCGACCACGCGCAAAAACTTGCTGAGCAATATGGCGTAAAGATTGTTCCACTATCTAATGTCTACAGTCATCTAGAAAAAACTCAAACCAAAAACAACTAAACCAAAAAGTGAGCCAAATTTTGGTTCACTTTTTATTTGCTTGTTTTATTTTGCAGTTAAAATTAATTTAAAACTTAAAAAACCTTTCTTTTTTTTAATTGTTGTTATATAATACCAGTATATTTTATATTTTTGGAGTGCTTATTTTGACTGACGACGAAAAAACTTTGCTATCTTGCTGCAAGTTTGAAAATTTTAAAGATATATTACAACATATGCAAACTTTGCCGTGGAATAATGATGTAGATAATCTTTTAGTATATTTTATTGCCCAAAATAATTTTAATAGTTTAAAAAGTGGTTGCACAAAAAATAAAAACTATATTAGACTTTGCGGACAAAGCGGAAGCGGAAAAAGCACTCAGCTTCTGCCAACCACAGAGGCAATTTGTAACTTAAAAAATATTAAGCCAATAACATTTAATGTAAGAGAATTTGCACCGCTTCACCCAAACTATAATAATTTATTAAAAGAGTTTGGCAGCAGCAAAATAAGAGAAAAGACAAACGGTTTTGCCTTAACGTGCTTGCTTTTTAGTTTAATTATGGCAATTAGTAGTGGCTATGATATAATTTTAGAAGTAACCCTACTTTCTAAAAAATTTGAAGAGTTTGTTTATAAATATCTTAGCACAAATTGCTACAGTTGTATATATTTATGTCTTGCTGTAAACAAACAAATTAGCGACAGTTTTATAGAAAAACGCAAAATTGCAAGCCAAAAAGAACTGGGCCGAGAGGTAAGCAAAAAGTCGTCCATCTTTTTTGAGACGGCAATAAGTCCGGCATTAGCATATTTGGCTACTACTTGCAAAAATAGCCGAATAATTATTTGGAACGCTTGCAATTACAAACCAATATACGACGGCAAATTAAGCGGCTGCTTAAGTATTTTTAATAAAGAAAAACAAAAAACATCTATTAAACCTCTAGATGAAAATAAGTTGCTGGCAGCAAAAATAGATTACATAAAAAAGAACTTATAGCAAAAACTATTTTAGCGTTGGCAAAACAATGCTAGGGTGGTTTTGCTTTATGTATAAAATGTATTTTTCCTCTACATATTGCCACATTTGTACAAGTAAATTTACATTTTCTGTATTAATTTTGTTATGTTTTTGATATTCTGTTAGCAAAAGAGGAGCAAAATCTGACGGGCATCTGCCAATTAACCTAGATAAATCTAAAAGTTCGTTAGATATTCCAGAAAAAGAAAAATCTATTATAGCTTCTAGTTTATTATTTTTTAAAATCAAATTACCGGGGTTAAAATCTCCATGAGAAAATACAAGATGCTGGTTTTCTAGCTCCTTTAATTTGTCATGTTTGCTTAGGTTATATCCGTTTTGACTTACCAAAGATAAGTTATCTAAAAAGTTGGAAACTTTTTGTAAACTAGCAATATTTTTATCTAAATTTATTTTATAAAAGTCGTCAAGCAAATTGCATATATCTTTTGCAAGTTGCTGTTTTTCGTCATCAGTAAGCGAACAATAGCACTCCGAAAGACTTTGACCTTCTAACTCTTTATGAATAGTGTACGGCCTTTCATTATTATAAAACATGGTAAAATCTGGTGTTTTTATAGAAATTTTGCCCTTTATAAATTGCACCATATTATATTCTTTTTCTAGCGCATCGGCAAAAAACTGATTGCGAGGAAATCTAAAAAAATAAGTGCCGTTATCTGTGCATACTTTGTACACATAATTTGTCCAGCCAGTTTGCACTTGCAACATATTTTTTGTGCGCGGAAAGTGGCTGAGTATTATGTCTATAAAGTTATCATCATCTGCAAAATATTTTTTCATTTAATTGTTATCCTTTTGCAACAATTTGTTGATTAGTTTTAAAAGCACTATATGATTTTAGCACAATATTTAAAAAATTACAAATTATTTTAGTAAATTAAACTTGCCGACTTGCTTTTTTGTAAAAATTTATTTGACTATTACAAAAAATAAATTTAATATTTAATTATGAAATTTTTATGCACCAGAAAAAAGATTAAACGGTTAATTTCGGCAACCAATTTTAGTAGGTACAATTTGGCTAAGCAGCTGTCAACATTTGCCGCAAAAAGCCAAGTAGAATATACTTTTGGGCACAATGTTTTAGGCAGCCCAACTTTAAAAATGGTTAAAAGTGTTACGCCTTGGGCGTTATTTGCAGCAAGCCAAGATGCAAGCCTTTGTTTTGTACTTTCTAAAGAATTTTGTAAGGCTGCACTTAACAAAACAAAAAACAAAGATACTATGCAAGAAATTTGCAAGCGTCTTTCTTGCTTTAACCCCGTAATTATTATAGAAGATCAAGACGCTGTAAGTTTTGCTACATACATGTATGCTCAAATAATTTCTTGCACAGCTTCGGATGCGGCGGCCTACATTTTTGCCAGCAACTGCTTGGATAAAAGTTATTTAAGTGTTGACAACTTTATTGGCAGTTTTAAAAATAAGGTGCAGGTTTTGCCCACTATGGGTGATATAGTAAAGACTTATTTAAGTGGATGCAATTTAACTAAAAATAAAATTATAACTGTTGCATTTTCTGATGTTTTGGCAGGAAATTTTGACTATGTTTACAATATAAAAAGTTTAAAAAAGATAGTTAAAATTTGCATTTGTGGTAAGCAACAAAAACTATCCTCACTGTGCGAGCAGACAAATTTGGAAGTTCCGCCACTATCTGATTACCCTTTTTATATACTCAACTTAATAAAATATCTTAATTGCCGCAGGCCACTAAACGAAAGTGATTATAATATTTGTTACAACAAGCATGGCGACTGCACAATAAACTGTTTTTTGCAAGAAAGACCCATTAAAATTTGGGTTGTGCCAGAAGATAATTATCTTGCTGCACTTGGCAAAATAACCAACAACAGCGCAGGTAAAGAATGTTTAACCTTTTTAATAAAGGCAAATAGCAATTTTAAAACTGGCGAATTTTCAGCCACTTTAAAAAACAACTTGGCTTTGTGGTGTTTGCGGTGTTCGCAAATAGAGCATATGCAAAATAACTCTCTTTATGCGGGCGGATTTGTTAATTTAGATAAAACATACATTCTTGATAAGTTTAAAAGCTATAATAGCATAAACAAAAGTTATCCAACCTATGTATGGCAGCTGGTACGAAATATAGCAAGTTATTTAATTATAGAAAGTGGCAACAATAAAGCACTTGGAGAGCTTGCTGACAACTGCGGGGCACTAACAGCTGGCAATATGCTAGATAAAATTGCGCAAAAACAATTTATAGACGCCAGCGACTGTCTACTTTTGTTAAAAGAAGAAACATCTTTACGCAAAGAAATTATATCCAGAATAGAGATGCAACATAGAATAATAGATAATTGTTCGGTGTTATTAGATGTGGCAAATAGCCTTTCAATAAAAAAGTTGTCTGCTAGCGCAAGCATAATATTAGAACACCAAAAGGTGGTGCTAGACAGGTTAATATCTTGCGCTAACACCATTATTACCGAAAATTAGATAATACTAACAAAGCAAAATTGATAGTAATTTATTTCATAAATTTTTTAATAAAATAGTATTTTAGTTTGTTGTATGGCTGATATCTTAGTGGCAAGTCTATCCAGTTGGCTTTTTTAAGTATGCCGCAAGCGTTGCTAAAGGTTAAAAAGCTGTTTATTCCGTGATATTTGCCCATGCCGCTTTTGCCAACGCCGCCAAAACCCAAACTTGTGCTTGCAATGTGCATAATTGTGTCGTTTATGCATCCGCCGCCAAAACTAGTGCTGCTAAGCACCTGCTTTTTAATTTTGTTGCCGCCAGCAAATAAATACAACGCCAGCGGTTTATCTTTTGTGTTTACAAAACTAATAGCTTCGTCAATGTTTTTATATGTTAAAATTGGCAAAATTGGGCCAAAAATTTCTTGCTGCATAATGTCGTCTTGTGCGCTAACATTATCCAAAATTGTTGGCTCTATTTGCAGATTTTTTTGGCTAGTTTGCCCGCCATGAACAACCTGCCCGCATTTTAACAGATTAATTAACCTACTATACTGCTTTTGGTTGATAATTTTGCCGTAATTTGGGTTGTCTAGCGGCTGCTTGCCATACATTTTTTCTATTTGAGTTTTAAGTTCTTTAATAAAAGCATCTTTTATGCTTTCTTGCACTAGGCAGTAATCGGGCGCAACGCAAGTTTGGCCGCAGTTTAGATATTTGCCAAAGGCTATGCGTTTGGCCGCAAGCTTTAAATTGGCAGACTTATCCACAATGCATGGGCTTTTGCCACCAAGTTCTAGGCTGACGGGCGTTAAAGTTTGCGCTGCCTTGGACATAATTTCGCTGCCCACTTTTGCACTGCCTGTAAAGAAAATATAATCGTACTTGGCTTGCATAACCGTTTGATTGGCGTTTTTGCCGGCAAGCACGCTTACATGCCCAGCATCAAAAGTGTTTGCAATTAGTTTAATAATAACTTTTTGACTTTCGGTTGCTTGCCCTGACGGTTTTAAAACCACGCAGTTGCCCGCAGCAACTGCTCCAACAAGTGGGTCTAGCGTTAGCAAAAATGGATAGTTCCATGGGCTTGATACAAGCACTACGCCGTACGGCTGAAAATATGTGTAACTTTTAGCAGAAAATTGAAACAGCGCTGTGTGCTGCGGCTGCGGTTGTGCCCATTTTTTTAGATTTTTTATGGTGTGATTAAGCTCACAAATAACCATTCCAATTTCGGACATATAGGCTTCGGTTGGGCTTTTGCCAAGGTCAGCTTTTAGCGCTGCGCAAATTTGGTCAACGCTCGCCAAAATGTTGGCTTTTAGCCGTTTTAGCGCCGCAAGCCTAAATTTAATAGGCAGCGTGTGCCCCTCGTTGAAATATTTTCTCCCTTGCTCGGCAATCTTTTCTGCCTCGCACAGCGATATTTGGTTGTTGGACATAATTTATCCTCTATTTTTTAATTTTTGTAGACTTTTTGGCAGCATTAGTATTGTCTTTTGGCATTAACTTTTTGTAGATTTTGGCAAGTTCGGCGGCGTTCATAAGTTTTGGCACAGGGTAAAGTGGATTGCCCTCTTTGTCAGCATGTTTTGCCATTTCGGGTATATCTTCTGCCTTAATCTGCTCAATTTGCGTAGGCAAGCCAAACTCTTTGTTTAGATTTTCTATCCACCTAATTAGGCTGCGGGCGGCTTTGTCATTTGGTGTTTGCTTGTTTGCAAGCCCAATATGTACTGCAATTTTGGCAAGCTTTTTGTGCGCAGCGGCGCCGTATTCCCTAAGGACAACTGGCAAGATAACGGCGTTTGCAAAGCCATGAGCCACGCCATATTTGCCGCCAAGTGAGTGGGCTATTGCATGCACATATCCCACATAACTTTGGGTAAATGCAATCCCAGCAAGATAGCTAGCGCGCAGCATATTTTGCCGTGCCTCGGCGTTGCTGCCGTCCTTTACTGCCGTTTGCAGATTGTTGTGTATAAGCGCTATCGCGTCAAGTGCCGCTTTTCTGGTGTGCGCAGTTGTGGAGTGACCTATATATGCCTCTATTGCGTGCGTAAGGGCGTCCATGCCCGTGGTTGCAGTAATAAATGGGTTTAGCCCAAGCGTAAGATGATAATCTAGCAGCGCATAGTGCGGAATTAGCGAAAAATCGTTTATGGCGTACTTATAGTGCTTTACATCATCGGTAATTACTGCCGCAAGCGTCGTTTCTGAGCCGGTACCGGCAGTGGTAGGAATGGCCAGTAGCAGTGGCAATTTTTTGCACACTTTAAGCAACCCTTTCATCTGTTCTATGCTCTGATTTGGCTTAACTACCCTAGCACCAACAGCTTTGCCGCAGTCTATAACCGAGCCGCCACCAAGGGTAATAATGCAGTCGCATTTGTTTAGCTTGTATAGAGATACGCCACGCTCTACCAAACTTATGGTTGGGTTTGGCAAAACTTCGTCAAACAAGGTTATTTTGCAGCCAGCAAGAGTTAGCGCATCTTCTAGCGACCTTGTTAGCCCAAGCCCGCGGATAGTTTTGTCGGTTACAAAAAAAGGATTTTTTAGCCGCATTTTGCTTAGCAACTCCACCACTTGCGCATTGTTTTCTAAAATTTCGGGTTCTCTATATGGCAGCAGTGGCAGCATTATTCTAAAGCAGCCCTGAAAAATTCTGCAATAAATCTTTTTAAAAGTATTCATATTTTCTCCTTAAAACCTTTTACCTCTTTAGCCTACCATAAATTTAGTTTGATTGTCAAAATGTTTTTCTTGTTTGATACAATTTTATCAACTATTTTAAAATAATGCAATCTTTTGACGGTAAGACAGCAAATTTTGTTTTTGCCAGTCAAAAAAAGTATTCTAAGGCCGAAATTGGCGCCATATAATAGGGGCAAAGGGGGAAGTATGGTACTTTCTATTGACCAAATTTATCGAAAATATCAGTCTGGGCCTAGCGGGCTTACTGACGAAATTGCGGCGACAAACGCCAAGTACGGCAGCAACGCCATGGCCACACGCAAAAAAGACGGCTTTGCCAAAAAGTTCTTTTTGCAGTTTAAAAATTTGATGATTATTGTACTTCTTGTTTCGGCAGTGGTTTCTACCATAGTTAGCCTTGCTACCGGCGAGTACGACCAACTTTTTGAGGGCGGCCTTGTTTTTGCCATTGTAATAATAAACGCTCTTATTGGCGTTATTCAAGAGCAAAAGGCCGAGGTGGCGCTAGATTTGCTTGCAAAGCAGACAAGCCCCAAAAGCCGAGTTTTGCGTAACGGAAAAATTTTAATTATGGATAGCAGCGACATAGTTGTTGGCGACATAGTTCTGCTAAAAACGGGGGATTTTGTGCCCGCAGACATTCGGCTGACCGAGAGCGTAAACCTAAAATGCGACGAAAGTTCGCTAACTGGCGAGAGTTTAGCAACGCTAAAAGAACACACGGCCAGCCTTACCGAGCATACGCCGCTTGCCGAGCAAGCCAACATGTGTTTTAAAGGCACTAGCGTGTGCTATGGCAGCGGCAAAGGTATAGTTGTTGCCGTTGGCAAAGACACTCAAATGGGCAAAATTGCTGGCGAGCTTGTGCAAAAAACGGCCGACAAAACTCCGCTAGAAAAAAATATAGAGCGAATTGGCAAAGTTATCACCTATGGCGTGCTTGCCGTGGTTGCGGTTGTCTTTTTTGTGCAAGTAATATTTTCTTCGGCGAACATTTTTGACAGTTTTTTAACGGCTATAGCGCTTGCAGTGGCGGCTATTCCAGAAAGTCTGCCCGCAGTTATAACTATAATAATGGCGCTTGGCGTGCAAAGGCTTGCCAAACATGGCGCAATAATTAAGCAACTTTCTAGCGTAGAAACTTTGGGCAGCGTAAATGTGCTTTGCACCGACAAAACTGGCACACTAACCCAAAACAAAATGAAATTACGTACAGTGTATGCCGACGGCAAGCATATGACCAAAAATTTTGAGGGCGAAACCTACAACAGGTTGTTGCGGGCAGCCGCCTATTGCAATAATGCCAAGCCGGGCGGCGGCGGATTTGTGGGCGACGCCACCGAAAGCAGCCTTATGGCATTTGTGGCAGAAGTACAGCCAAGCTTGCTGGCTAATCCACCTAGACGACTGCATGAAATTCCGTTTGACAGCACGCGCAAAATTATGTCGGTGGTGGTAGATGACGGCGGCCTTGTGTTATATAGCAAGGGCGCTTACGACTTTTTAATGCCACGCTGCACAAGTGTTATGCTTGGCGGCAAGGTTGTGCCAATATCTGCCAAAGAAAAGCTGCTTTTAGAGCGTGCGCACTCAAAAATGGCCGAGCATGGCGAACGCGTTATTGCCATTGCGCAAAAATCTAACCCAAACAATTTTGACGAAACTGAGCTGACACTTTTAGGACTGGTGGGTATAATAGACCCGCCACGTCCGCAGGTGTACGGGGCAATAGAACGCTGCAAAATTGCCGGCTTAAAGCCAGTAATGATAACCGGCGACCACCCCGACACGGCGTTTGCAATTGGCAAAGAGCTTGGTATTGCAAACAGTAAAAGTCAGGTAATAACGGGGGTAGATTTAGACACAATTTCTAGCAAAGATTTGCCAAAAGTTATCAACAATTACTCAATTTTTGCAAGGGTTACGCCCGAGCATAAAACAAAAATTGTAAAAGCGCTAAAAAAATCTGGCAACATTGTGGGCTTTGCCGGCGACGGAATAAATGATGCCCCTAGCATTAAGGCTGCCGATATTGGCGTGTGTATGGGCAGCGGCACCGATGTAACCAAAAGCGTCAGCGACCTAATTATTGCCGACGACAACTACTCTACTATTTTAGTTGCCGTAGAACAAGGCCGAACTATTTTTAGCAATATTCAAAAGACGCTGCTGTTTTTGCTTTCTACCAATATGGTAGAAGTTTTGGGTATTTTTGTGGCCGCACTAATTATGCCGTCTAGTGTGTTTTTGCTGCCTAGCCAAATACTGTTTATAAATCTTGTTACAGACAGTTTGCCTGCCTTTGCGCTTGGGCTAGAAAAGCCAGAAAAAGATGCCATGCAAAAGCCGCCTCGCAACCCAAGCAGCACCATTTTTGCCGGCATTGGCTGGCAAATACTTTGGCAAGGCTTTGTTCAGACCTTTGCAGTTTTGATAATGTTTGTAGTGTCACTTAACCTTTGGGGCAACACGGTTGCCAGCACCATGGTGTTTATAACCATTTGCCTAATGCAGATTATCCATGCAATAAACTGCAAAACACTAAGAAGCATAACCAAAATAAAACTATTAGAAAACAAAACTTTTAACCTAAGTTTTTTGGCTTTGCTTGCCCTAATACTTGTAATTAGCCTTGTTCCGCCATTTGCCGTCATGTTTGGGCTTGCCAAACTAAACAGCATTCAGTGGGCAATTGTTGCAATTAGCTCTCTGGCGATAATTCCGCTGGTTGAAATCTGCAAGTATGTGGCAAACCACAAGTTTAGTTTTGCAAAATTTTCTAAGTTAAAAAAACCTGCCATGGCTAAAAAATAAGGTTGTTACAAAATTATTTATTGGCAAACAAAATTTGTATGCTAATATATTTTGCCCATAAAAAACAAAAAAATTTAAAACAATAAACACGCAGCAAAATGCTAAATAGCGTTGCCTCTAAAATTTGCGATAATTTTGCGCAAAAACAAAAAGCGAGTGTGCAGCCCGCGACATAGTTTTTACCCGTAGAATAAATTTTCCTCCTTATATCTTTAAGAAACGGGTTTTTGTGCAGAAATTTGATGCAAAACAAGAAGCGAGTGTGCATCCCGCGACATAGTTTTTACCCGTAGAATAAATTTTCCACTTTATATCTTTAAGAAACGGGTTTTTGTACAGAAATTTGATGCAAAACAAGAAGCGAGTGTGCAGCCTGCGACATAGTTTTTACCCGTAGAATAAATTTTCCCCCTTATATCTTTAAGAAACGGGTTTTTTGTGCAGAAATTTGATGCAGAACAAGAAGCGAGTGTGCATCCCGCGACATAGTTTTTACCCGTAGAATAAATTTTCCCCCTTTATATCTTTAAGAAACGGGTTTTTTGCAACTAGTTTTGATGCGGGGCTAGAAAATTAGGTAAGTGACCGCAGCGATTTTACAAAGGCGTAAATGAGCAAGGGAACGACAAATTGACGACGCCCAGCGCAAAAATAGTCGCAAAAAACTAGCCGATGGTAAATAGCGGCACCACGCGTAATTTCCCCCTATCTAGGCGGAAACCTTGAATACTGCCGTCTTCACTAATTTTAATGGCCATGCCGTAGTTAGAAAGCGTTTTGGCTGCGGCTAATCGTCCGCCGCCGGTGGAACCAGCTTCTATTTTTATAATGGCGCCGACGGCAATTATTCTGCCGTCGTGGTCTATAATTGTAGCGCCGTCTATGGAAATTAACTCTACCCTAAGCCTTCTGTCTAGTTCGTTAAATTTGCGGCCGGCAATTATTTTTATTAAGCTTGCCGCTTTTATAGCTTTTTCTTGTGTAAGATAATTTTCAAACGACTGGCTAGAATTATCTTCGGTTAAATCTGCCCAAAACGACCGAGTTTTGTTGTTTTCGGCAATTATATTGTAGCAATCTTCGGTTAAAACATCGTCTATATTTACATGCTTTAAAACGGCAGCAAGCTGAGCGCTGTCTACATGCACAATACAGCCCCCGCAGTGCTTAAAACCGGTGTCTATGGCAGATAGATATACGGCGCGCCTAACCTCGTCGTTTTCGCCAGAGCGCTCGGCAAGCCTGTCTATAATAACCTCATGAGAAAAGCTGACCCATTTGCCGCTGCGCTTAGCAAACAGCATGGCGCGGTCCTTTAATACCAAAATGTCGCCGCTTGGCATTAAGCAAACACCAATTCTTGCGCCGGTGCAGATGTTTGCTATTCTTAAATATTGATGCGGCACAAAAAGTTGTTCGTCTATACGTTTTGGCGGACGAATGTAGCCTTGTACAAAGCCGTCGGCAGACAGCTCCAAAAAAGTGTCCATGCCATTAGAAAGAAGCGCGCTAAAATCTCGGCTTAAAAAGTTGTCTATTTTTAAATTGGGGTTGTGGTCGGGCGAATTTTTGTTTGTTAAAACAAAGCCAAAAGTTGTATTTCTGCCCTCGTAGGTTCGCTGCCCCCAACTGTTTATAGACTGCAATAGGCTAAGTAGCGTGCGGTAATGTGGCGTAAGTGATATGCAAATTGCACGCTCGGTAATAGTGCGCTCTATGGTTTGCAAATATTCTGGGGTAAGCTTTGTGCTGTTAAACTTGCCAACCTCACTGATGATTGTTTTTATAATGGAAATTTCAAATTTTTTAAAGGGGATTGTGCGCTTTATAACTAGCCGATAGTCGTCATTTTTTTTGTATTTTACAAGCACACTGCCACCCGTACCTTGGGCTACACATGCATCACGCGGCGAAGAAGGTTCTTCGGAAACAATTTCACTACCCGTGAACAAGCTAAGAATATTTGTCTGTACAAATTCAGTAAATTTTTGCTTGTTCATCTTTTGCCTCCCTTAATATTTTATGTGGTAAAGTTTATATAAATTTGTAAAATTAAAAAATTTTGTTGGTTTTTGTATCTTTATGTGGCTAGCGTTCTAAACCTTTCTGCCAATTTTTGTACTGATTGGCCTCTGAAGCCTTTATGCCCTTAATAACCTTGCTAATTGTGCTGTTTGTGCCGTGGCATTTTTTAAGACATTTAAAGTACATTTTTTTGAATTTGGCAACGTCAACTTTGGTTGTAACCATGCAGTTTGGATGTTTGTTGTAGTCTACCACTGCCACGCCCGTTTTGTACTCTTTATAGTAGTTTACATGGATGTTTGCAGGCAGAACCTCAAACATTTCGGGGTGCGCCACATAGGCGACGGCGCAGCCGTCATGGGTTGCAACGCCGTTTTTAACATGGCCGTCGTGATATCCCCTGTAAATTTGCTCTAGCGTGTTGCCCACGGCGTTGGTGTTTTTGGTTTTGTACACGTCTTGCCAGTCTAGATAGGCTGTATGCCCCATTTCCATAGTTACAAACACTTTTTTAACCGGGCTAGCTATAACCACTTCCATGGCCTCGGGGTCTACCGATGCGTTAAACTCGCGGTACGGAAGCTCACTCTTTTTGGGGCTTTGGTTGCTGGCGGCCATTATTACGGCCTCTTTGATTTTGCCGGCGTCCTCAGGGTAAACAGACAACAATTTTGCCAAGTTTGTTGACGGCGCAACACAAATGTATGTAATTGGCTCTGGGTAAGTGTTTATTAGGTTGTGTGTAGATTCTAGCGCGCTAGAGGAAATTTTGGAAACTTCAGAGTTTTCCATCTTGTATCCGCCCATGCCGTCAGTGCCGTGTGCAAAGACATGCCACCTATCCTTAACTAGGGCCTTTTTCATGCCCTGCGCCACCGGAATTTGTTTTTCGCCGAGCATATCCAGTACGTCTAGGGTGTTTTGCGTAATGTTTTCTACTACCGTGTTGCCATGGCAAGTAACCACTAGCAGCGGATTGAGTTTTTTATCTTTACATGCTAGCATTAAAGCCACGGCATCGTCTATGCCAGTATCTACGTCTATAATTACCGGAATTTGTTTACGCATAAAGTCCCCACAAGTAAAATAAAGTTTGCTTTAACCTATAATAGCATTATTTTTTGCAAAATGCACGCAAATTTGCAAGTTTTTTGCGCCAAATTTGCAGATTTTTACGCAAAAGTTTTTATTACAGTTGAAAAATTGCTCAAAAATATGAATTATTCATTGGCAAAAGACATATATTTTGCAGATTTTTATGCAATTTTTGAAAATTTATTTAGTTAATATTTTATCATTAGCGCAAATTTGGTTGAAATGTATTTTAAATTTGGTTAAAATATTGGTATGAAAAGTTTAGACAGGCAAAACTATTGCCTTAGCTGCGAGCATCTGCTAGAGGAGCAAGGAAAAAGTTTTTTAAAAGTTAGCCACCAAATGGGCAAGCCCTATTTGGAAAGCGACAGATGTGTGCGATGTGGGCAGCTTTTGGAGCCGCTATTAGAGGGCGCCAAAAACGACAAAAACACTTTTTTGACAGCACTTACTAACCCTAAAATTAAGGTTGTAGCCTTTGTTGCGCCAAGCGTTAGGGCTGGCATAGGCGACTGTTTTGACGCCGCTGGAGATTATCAATTTAAGATAGTTTCGGCACTAAAAGCTCTTGGATGCTATCATGTTTTTTCTATGAATTTTGGCGCCGATTTAACCATTACCGAAGAAAGCGCCGAACTTGCCAAGCGTTTATCTGCGGGCAAGCTGCCAATGCTAACTAGTTGCTGCCCAGCGTGGGTGCAATATGTAACCAAAGTTAAGCCCAACTTACTGCCGTATATGTCTACTTGCAAAAGTCCGCAACAGATGATTGGCGCCGTGCTAAACACCTATTATTTGCATCTTATTGGGCTAAATTACAGCGATATTTTTGTAGTAAGCATTGTGCCATGCCTGGCAAAAAAGGCAGAAAGGCTGCGGCCAAACATAGACGCCGGGGCGGGTCATGATGTAGACGCCGCCATTACTACAGTAGAGCTAGCCGAGATTATAAAAAGCAAAAATATAGATTTTTTAAGTTTGCCGGACACTCCTTTTGATGAGCTGTTTGGCCAGTACAGCGGCGGCGCGGCAAATTTTGGCGCGGCTGGCGGAGTAAGTGAGTCTGTAATTTGCAACATGGCAAAAAGGGCTGTAAAGTTTAAAAAGTCTATTTGCGGCAATGTTATAGAAAAGACATTTGTTTACAACGGCAAAACCTATATTTGTGGCCAAGTTCAAGGGCTTACTAATTTAGGCAATTTGCTAACCGATATAGAAAACGGCACCAGCAAGTACTGCCTAATAGAGGTTATGGCTTGCACGGGCGGCTGTATTGGCGGACCAGGTCAGCCAAAATGCAACACTAACGGGCTAAAAATGCGTAAAAAAGTTCTTGCCGCAGCCAAAAACGGCGCCAAAATAAAGCACGCCCACCAAAACCCTATAGTAACCGCCCTCTACTCCAATTTTTTAACTTCGGATAAAGCAAAATCTATCCTGCACGAAAAAAGATAGTGGTAGTTTTGTGTATTTAGCTTTTTATTATCTTTAACCAAGGGCGTTTATCTAGTTAAGAACGCTAAAATTTAGTCCTCGTTATTCCCCCATAGTAAGGGGGGTGGGCACGGAGCGGACAAGGGGGTTGTACAATTGGGCATTGGGTGTTATTTTGTTTAATCT
>CAYTHL010000022.1:0-19330 GCA_964437615.1 uncultured Lachnospiraceae bacterium
TTATGCCGCAGATTGTTTAGCGACGGCAAAATTAATAATAGTCTAATTATACCAAACTAAAAATTTTATTGCAACCAATTAGCTACCTTTTTGGCAAAATCTCTTTTAGCTTTATTTGCGCTTATGGTGTAAATGTATAAGCAATATAGTCTATGTTGCCGTTTTGATGTTGAACTTTGTAAATAATTCGAGTTTCACTTGTAATTGAATATTTTATATCTTCAAACACATAGGTTGCAACAAAATCGTAGGTAATGCCGTCTACAGTTACACTTAGCAAAATATCCTCATCTTGCAGACCCGCTGCATATGCCTGACTATTAGTTTCTACACTGCTCACTTTGCACTTATAAAATTTGTAATATTTACCATCTATAAATCTTAAATCTGTAGAGTCAATTATTGCCGTAAAGCCAGCAGACGCATAATCAAACTCTGTTACACAAGTGTTGGTAGATTTGTAATTTTGTAAAATTCCCTTAGTTATGCTTTTTACTTTATTAATTGGCAGCGCGTAAGCAGTGTTATCCACAGGAATATTTGTGCCACCAGAGATTACTGTATATGATTTAGACCTTACTATACCTAATAATTTTCCGCTAGCATCAAAAATCCCGCCGCCGCTATTGCCAGGGTTAACAGCGGCGTCTATTTTTATAGATCGTATTTTAGTTCCAGAAATAATGGTGCTAACTTCGCTTATCACACCAGATGTGACACTAATACCACTATTAAGCGGATTACCTATGGCAAAAACAGTATCTCCCTCGGTAATATATGTGCTATCTGCAAGGGTTGCAGCTTGGCAGTAACTAGACTTAACTATATTATTTTTTATTTTTAATATTGCCACATCTTCGTCAACTAAATAACCAACTATTTCAGCCGATATAGCACTTTGATTATCGTATAAATAAACATAAACAGTTATTTGAGAACTTGCATCGCTAGTTGCGGCTTTTTCCACCACATGATAACATGTTATTATATACGCTGTATCATTCTCGATAGAATATATTACTCCAGCACCAAAGTTTACATTAGACCCGCTACTTTCGTTAGTTTGTACAACTACACTGCTCAGTTTTGCCGCACTTGCCGCTATGCTAATTTCGGCGCTATTGGATGTTACTTGGTAATTCATATTAATAGTTTTACTTTTGTTGCTTGCTACACTGCAAATTAACAAAACAAGCACCGCCACATTAAATACAAACACAGCTAGCACTAATGCCTTAAACTTAAAACTTGCTTTAGGCTGGCTTTTTTGGGCCTTAGTGCTGCCGCCACGCGAAATTGGCGTTGGGTCATATGGAATTTTTTTATTTGTACTCATAATTTCTCCATTAGTATTTTGGATATTTTCCTTTTATTAGTCTGCGTTTTACCATAATAAAGTAGACGATGATTGCCGCCACAACAAGCCCCACCGCCCCAATGGCTATGGCTATCCAGTTGGTGGTGCTAGTTGCCACAACAGTAAAAGTGTAGGTTTTGGTATAACTTGTAGCAGAAACAGCGTTGTTTCTAATTGTATCTCCGGTTATGGTTATTGTAACGGTGCCGGCTTTTTTGGAGTTTACAACAAGATATTGCCCGTCTATAATCGCGCTGGCAACATCTGCATTGCTGCTAGAAACTTGCAAATTGGAAATCTCGCTTGCAAACGAACCAACTTCTATTGGATACCTATAGGTGGTGTTTATTTTTACGCTCGGCAGCCCACCACTAATGTAAAAACCAACATATTCTTCTACCCAAATTGTTTGATATTCAGAGACCGAAAAAGTCTGCGCTTCGTTGTAAAAAGTTAAAATAAAAGAATATTTACCCACTTCGTCAAAGGTATAATTCCCCTGCTCAATGTCGCTTAAGGTGTACGCAGTGTAGTCATCTTCATCATCTTTTTTTATAGTGAGAACAAAAATATAGTTGTCTGTGGCTTGGGTTATCTCCATTTCGCCAACTAAGCAATAATTTAAAAAACTAGAAATTGTGTCTATTTTATAGGTGTCACCAACACATATGTTGTTAATATTGCCAAAATTTACAGACAAATTGTAATAGGGCTGACTTTGCAAAAGACTTATGGCTTGGTTTTGAGAATCTGCCACATATGGAGCGTAAAATTTACAGGTGGCAAAATATTCGGAAAGGTCTACACTTTGTAACTCATCTGACAAATTGTCTAAATCTGTGTAATATTTAATTTGAAGATTGTTAATTATTTCAGTTTGTTGCAAATTTTCAAAGTTTTCATAGGTGGCGACAGTAACTGGCAACTCTAAAAGCAGCCACGCCATTCGAGTGCTTTCGATATTGCCTTGGTCTTGATAAAGTTGCTCATTAAGTGTATCCGCCGAAATATACCACTTTACCATTGCGTTACTGTTAGAAGTGTTTGATAAACTAATTTGCAAGTTGTGTGCGCTGCCAAGCCCAAAATATAGGTAAATATACAAAGATTTATTTTGACTTAATGTTGTTTGGTTTGTATTTAAACTTTTTTCAAAGCGCCAGTATTGGTCGGGTGAAGGTGCTATGCTAGCCCCGGGCATCATATCTTTTGTGCTATCATCTATTGGGCGACTAGACCACATAAGTTCGTTTGCTGAAATATTATATTTTTCTTGATAATCTTGTTGATTATTAAATGTATCAAACAAGTATGATGCATCATTTGCAGTATCGTATGCAGTTGCAAAATTAACCCTATAGGTTTGGTTGCACGCCAAAAATAAGCTGCCACACAGCACACTTAGGCTACAAAGTATAACTGATATAATTTTGGCAAAACGCCTCATATTGTCCCCCATTGTTAATTTTATTGTCTGCTAAGCCCAAAAATATTATTCTGGCAGCTGCCAGTTAATTGGCTCTAAATTATGCTCTGTTAAAAACTGATTACATTTGCTAAAATGTTTGCAGCCAAAGAACCCTCCATATGCCGAAAGCGGACTTGGATGCACCGACTTTAAAACCAAATGATTAGGATTTGTTATTAACTTTTCTTTGCTTTTGGCGTTGCCACCCCACAGCAAAAATACTATTGGGCTTGTTTGAGTGTTTGCAATTTCTATAACCTTATCTGTAAACTTCTGCCAGCCGTATGTTGCGTGACTATTGGGCTTGCCCTCTTCTACGGTAAGCACAGTGTTTAGCATAAGCACGCCTTGAGCTGCCCAACTTTGCAAGTATCCGTGATTAGGCTGCACTATGCCAAGGTCATCTTGCATTTCTTTGTAGATATTTTTAAGCGATGGTGGAATTTCTACCCCCTTATTTACCGAAAAACACAAGCCGTGCGCCTGCCCCTTGCCGTGATATGGGTCTTGCCCTAAGATAACTACCTTAATTTTGCCAAAAGGCGTGGTTTTTAGCGCATTAAAAATTTTATGCCTAGGCGGATAGATATTTTTGCTGCCATACTCTTGGTCTAACTTATTTAGCATATCTACAAAATAAGGCTTGCTCATTTCGTCTGCCAATAATTCGTCCCAAGAATTTTTAAAAAATTCCATAATCTTCTCCGTTTTAATTTTAGCACAATTAACTGCTAAGCACAAATAATTTGCATTATTTTGAATAAATTTTAATATTTTTGGATATTTTTTAATAAAAAATAATTCTAGCCTCCTGCACAAAGCCCCAAAAACTGCATGTTTAAATTAAAATTTAAAACCTGCAAGCCACTAAAAAACAAAAAACCAAAAAAAATCTCTTAACAAAAAGAGATTTTTTAAATTTTGTTTTTTAAACTGCTATTTTAGTTTGCTGTCTTTGCTGTCTATGCCCAAAGCTAACAACTTATCTCGAATATAATCGGACAATTCAAAGTTTTTTGCCGCCCTAAGTTTACTTCGAACATCGCCAAGTAAGTCTATTAGTTTTTGTGCGTCTGTATCTTCAGAATTTTTGGCAGGTTCGGTAGATAAATCTAACTGCAACCCAAGCACAAACAACATATCATCAAACCTGCGTTTTATGGCAGCAATTTCGTCGGTTTTGCCCATAGAAACAGCATTTGAGGCATATTTTACATATTTTAGAAGCTCGCTTATTGCAAGAGGTGTATTAAAATCTTCGTCCATGGCGGCACAGAAGTTTTTGTAAATTTCTTCGACCTCTTTGCTATCTGCGCTTACTTTTGCCTCAACTGCAGCCTTGGTAACGCTAGAATAGCATGCAGCAATTTTGTCTAGCTGGGTGCTGGCCTTTTCAATTTCGGCTTCAACAAAATCCACTGGGCTACGATAATGGTAGTTAAGAATAAAGTACCTAACTGCCATAGGCGAAAATTTGGTAAATAGGTCGGCAAGAGTAATAAAATTGCCCAAACTTTTGCCCATTTTTGTGCCATTTACCGTAATTAGATTGTTGTGCATAAAATAATGCACAAAAGGTTTTCCGTTTGCAGCCTCGCTTTGTGCAAACTCGCTTTCGTGATGCGGGAAGATATTATCTATACCCCCACCATGTATATCAAAGGTGTCACCCAAAAACTTTTTGCTCATAACCGAACACTCTATGTGCCAGCCCGGATAACCCACTCCCCAAGGTGAGTTCCAACGCATTATATGCCCGCCCTCGGCAGACTTCCAAAGAGCAAAATCTTCGGGATTTTCCTTATCTGAGGCAACTTCTATGCGTTCCCCGCTCTTTGCGTCAGAAAGTTTGCGGTTAGACAATTGACCGTACTTGTGGTACAAATGCACTCTAAAATAAACATTGCCGCTACTTGTTTTGTAGGCATACCCCTTGTCTATTAGCGTGCTAATTAGGTCTATCATTTCGGGGATAAATGCCGTGGCTCTTGGGCTGATAGTTGGGCGAATAATGTTTAGCTTATCCATAGCATCAAAGTACATAACTTCGTACTTGTAGGCTATTGCATATGGGTCGGTCTGCTCTTTTGCCGCCTGCCTGCCAATTTTATCCTCGCCATCATCGCCGTCGCCAACCAAGTGTCCAACATCGGTTATGTTAGAAACATATTTTACAGCATAGCCGCTGTGCAAAAAATATCGCCTAATGGTGTCAAAGTTAACATATGTGCGGGCATGACCAACATGTGGCGGGCCATAGACGGTTGGGCCGCAGACATACATGCCCACCTTGCCTTTATTTATTGGCACAAACTCTTGTTTTGTGCGTGTTAACGAGTTGTAAATTTTAATCGACATAGTTTTCTCCTGTAGGTAGGAGATATACCCCATACCCCTAAATTTGTTTTGCTACATTATAGCCTTGTTTGACGGCTGTAAACACCTTGCCACACTTTTGAGCATCGCCAATACAATAAATTTGCTTGGCTATCTGCTGGCTATATGCTTGTTTGTACTGCTCGTTTTCACTTATGGTGCCGGCGGCAAATATAACAACATCAGCATCTACTGCAACCGCTCTTTGTTTAACCCGTATCTTTTTTTCTAGCGGATTAATTACATTTTTTGGCAATATTGGCTGCCATGTACAGTACGGATTAGGCACGCTTTTATGCACATTTGCCAAAATATTTACATAGCCTTCTTCTATTTTTTTAACTTCGCAGCAGTTGTAGGTTTTTACCCCCGCTTTTTCTAAATAGTGCATAATATGCCCACGATTTGCCGTACACGATGTCGTCATAAGGGTTGGCGCAGCCTCCAAAATGGTGACCTTTTTGCCCATTTCGTAGGCCAGCATATATGCAAGTTCGCAGCCGCTATCCCCGCCGCCAACTATAGCCACCGACTTTGCCTTGTCAAAAATGCTCAAATTTTCTAGAGCCTCTATAACCGTATGCACATGTGGAAGCACAGCGCCGTCTATGTTTAGCCCAATACACTTAGAGCCAGTGGCGTATATTATGGCGTCATAATTCTTCTGTTTTAGTTCGTCATTGGTAACAAAAGTTCCCAAAAAGTTGCCAAAATTTGGATTATTATCAAAGCTATCCACCACGCCTTGCAGATAATCGACATAATTTTTTATTTCGTATTTTGTTTTTGCAATTGACGCTAATCTTAGAGTGCCGCCAACTTTGGTGTGCTTATCGTACAAATCTACCTTGTGGCCGCGACGCATAAGAGTTTGTGTAGCAACAACGCCGGCAGGCCCTGCCCCAACCACAGCAACACGCTTTTGAATAGCCGCTGGCTGATAGCCCTCCATATCTTCAAATCCGGTAGTTGGGCAGACTGCGCACTGGGGATGCCCACCCTCTAAAAATTCTTTTATGCAAGCCTCGTGGCATCCAATGCATGGCGTAATTTCTTTAACTCTGCCCGTATAAGCCTTTTCTGCCCAATGTGGGTCGGCAAGTAGCGGACGGGCAAGCATAACCATATCTGCCTTATCCTCTCGCAGCACTCTTTCTGCAAGGTCGGGATACCCAAGTTTGCCAACTGCCACAACGGCAACTTTTTTGCCCGCATTAGACAAAATATTGTTGGTTTCAAAATGCTCTTTTACAAGTTTTGAAATATCTGTATAGCAGCCGCTTGGCATGCTGTAAGGAGGATGTGGCAGCCACCAGTTGTCGTAGCAACCAAGGTCGACGTCAAACATATCCACCCCAGCTGCAACAAGTTTGTCCATATAATCTAGGGTTTGCTCAACAGTGCGCTCATTTTTAAACTTTTTAAGGCTTCTAACCTTGTTCATTCTGTCGCCGTAGGTGCTGTTTAGCGCCAAACTTAGGTCTATGCGGTACATAATTGGATAATCTTTGCCGCAGCGCCTTCTTATCTCCTTAACCATATCCACGCCAAACTGACACGGATTAGAATACTTGCCAAGCTTGCGTCGGTTAAATGCCGAGTTTGTAAGCTGTTCTAGCAGATACCCCTCGTGGCCATGCAAATAGACGCCGTCTATGCCGCAAACTTGGGCGTCGGCAGCAGCCTGCCCTGTGCGCTTAATTATCTTTTTTAATTTTAGCCCAGACAGCCTTTTGCAAGGAATAGCTGGAATATAATAGTTTGGGTTCCAGCTTGCCGATACTGGTAGTTTTATCTGTTTGGTTAAACATTCGGGGTTGCCAACTCTGCCCAGCCCCGCCGTAAGTTGAATAAATATCTTGCTGCCGTAGTTATGCACGGCGTAAGCCAAATCTCTCCAACCGCAAATGTTGGTTCGGCTACGGTCTATGCGTGGAAAATAGCTTAGTTTGTCCCCTTCCATAAGGCTTGGGTCTATGCCAAAAGTGGTTGGAATAAGCCCAGTTGTAATAAGCCCCACATTACCTTTGGCGCGCTCTTCAAAGTACTTAATCATCTTTTGGCTTGGCCTGCCGTTTTCGTCAGCCATGTTTATATTGCCCATTGGTCCCATTACTATGCGGTTTTTAATCTCGCATTTATTTATTGTAATAGGACTAAACAAACTTGTATACGGATACAGTTCGCTTGTCATAGCTGGGCTACTAGTTTTGTTAAACCAGTCGCCAAAATAGTTCTCTAATTCCTCTAAAATAGGTTCTGGCGTATACTTTTTTAGCATAATATTCTCCTAGTATTTTTATTATTGACAAATATAAGCATAAATTGCGGCAACACGCTATTTATTTACTTTTATTGTAGCTAACCAAATAGGTGGTTTCTGCCACGCAATTGGCTGGCAAACCAAGATAATAAATCTGGTATCGCTCGTACACATAAAGGGACTGCATTTGGTACTTGCTGTCCACAACAAACGTCATTGTTAGTTCGTAAAAAGTTGGCTCCTGACTAAGCCCGCTTATATGCATCATGTAGTAAACATAGTTCATAACGCCGTACAAATTGCTTAGTGTCATGGTGTATTCGTAGCCGTTATCTACCGCCTTAGCCCCAGAAGAGCTTACCACAGTATTTTCGCTAACCAAATACGGAAATACAACATATGGGCTAATTCCATACTCGTCGCGATATGCTTGGTAATCGGTGTCCAAATTGTAGCTAGTTGTTGGCTCATCAGAATAAGTGGCAACTGGGTTTTCGCCACTTGTAACATTTTTAGAGCGGTAACTATCTATTGTTTGGGTTTCTAGATTGTATATCAGTTTTTCTGCCGCCGAAATTAAACCTCCAGATAAACTTTCGTTTACAATCTGCGTTGGCGTTTTGGAAATATGCTTTACAACTTGCTGCTTTTGAACAATGCCCATAACAGTAGCCGAAACGTAGCCAGTGCCTTCTATAGAGAAGTTATCCACCGCATAAGCCCCAGCCTGTGTCATAAGTTGCCACTCAGCCATAACATAGGCGTTTGCGGCCGACACGCTTGTAGCCGGCGTGCCTTTGTTTGCATCGTAAACTGCACTCCAGTCTGGCGTGTACAAACTTTCGTCAAAATTATAGTTTATACGGTTGTTTGCTGCAATATAAAGGTTGCCTGCAAAAACACCCAAAAAAATAGCTGCAAGCCCCACCGCAACATAGCTAAGTAGGTTTGCAAAGGCCGCAATTTTAGACCTTGGATGCTCCTGATTTTTGCGCACAATAATAGCACGCCTTGTTTTGCCAAGGTGCTTGTTGCTCTGCACCGTCCTTAACTGACTGTCCGACTGGACAATCTGACCATCCTCAGAAAATTCTGCATTGCCGTCTTTAATTGCGGCAATATTATTGGTGGCTTTATTATCTTTACGCGCCTTTGCCTCTACCTCTACACGGCTCATTTTTTTGCTGCTTGTTTTATTTTCTAAGCTTGCAATAAGTTGCTCGTTTTTAGGTTCGCTGGCTGCACTATTATTCTCTTTTTGTTGCATAACTCTCCTTTTTATAATCATTTTATGCCCTATTATTATAGCACAGCACAACAAAGTCCGCAAATAAAACAGCATAGTTTGTACAGCTTTTTGAAACTCTTTTTAAGTATAAAGATATATTAATTATAAAAAACTGACAAATAAAATCTATTTTTTGATTGTAATGTTTAAAAATATGTGCTAAACTCTATTGGTTAATTTATAATTGTTTGCGCCATGCAAACTTAGGAGATGTTTATGGACTGGCTACTTGACGCTTTTTTAGATTCTTTAAAACTAATTCCGTTTTTGTTTTTTGCTTATGTTTTAATAGAATTATTAGAAACTTTTGCTAGCAAAAAGCTATCTAACACCAAATTTTTAAAAGGCAAGTGGGCGCCAGCCATTGGCGCGGCGGTGGGCATTGTTCCACAATGCGGCTTTAGTGTGGTTGCCACCGACCTATATTCCTCCAAAAAAATTACTGTCGGCACATTAATTGCTATTTTTACCGTAACTAGTGACGAAGCTATACCAATACTGCTATCTAATTTGTCTAGCACCACGGCTGTTGTAAATTTAGTTGCCTTAATTTGCCTAAAATTTGTGGTTGGTTTAATTGCTGGCTACGCCGTAGATTTTGTTGTGAATTACATTAATAAAAACGCAGCAAAAAAGATGCAAAAACAAACCAAAGACCAGCCAAAAACTGCCGAATTTGATGCAACAACTGCTGCTACTGCAAATTTGGCCGCCACAACTTCTGCCACAACTGCGCCGTCTTGCGATGATTGCTGCCACAACCAAGAACACAATAGTGAGCATAGCCCAAACCAAAAAGATGCCAAAGAAGACCTCCCTCGCCATAAGGGCTGCTGCGGCCATGATATAGAAGAAGATAATATTCACCCAGCTAAGCAATATGTGCTGCATCCGCTTATACATACTCTTAAAATTTTTGCCTATATACTAGTTGTAAACATAATTTTTGGGGCGTGCATAAATTATCTTGGCGAAGACAAAATTGCCAACTTTTTGCAGTCTAGTTTATACTTTGCCCCACTGCTAGCGTGCATAATTGGGCTTATTCCTAACTGCGCAAGTAGCGTTGTACTTACAAATTTGCTTGTTATTGGCGGGCTAAACTTTTCGGCGTGCATTGCCGGGCTTATAGTCAACGCCGGCCTTGCCTACATTGTGCTATTTAAACAAAATAAAAACCTAAAGCAAAACATGGCGATTGTTTCCACCATGTTTGCAATAGGTATTATAGTTGGTTACGGGCTGCTGCTCTGCGGCATGTAACTTTGCCGCCGCACTAGATATTTAGTAGTTAACCATATTTTTTTATTCTGCCGTCGCTTCTGTAAAACTATCCACAAGGGCAAGTGCATCATTAGCATTGCAATCAAAATACAAATTTATGTTTTCGCTTAGAAAATATGTATCTGCTAAATTAAAGTTTTCGCCAGCCTTAACCCACTGTTTATATTCTTCGCCGTCCTTATAATATATTACAACGCTACTATACTGGCTTGCCGCACTAAAGTAGTAGCCATATCCATAGGCAAACTCTAGGGTTACTTGAATATCGTCGGTATTTTTTAGCAATGCCCAGTTCTGTGAGCCTTCTTCTTCAGACGCATTATAATAGATAGTAGCCGTATAATAAGGCACTGTTTCAAATGCCACTTCTATAGTGGTTTTTTTGTTTATTGTAATACATGGTCTAATTTCGCCATGTTCATCTGGCGTGTATAAATCTGTTTTTTCGGTTATGTGATAAATATATTCGCCATTTACCTTTACATATTTAATTTGATAGTGGGTTTGTGGCGTTACAGTAAAGGAAAAATCGGTGCCAAGTTCTACATCATTTTCGCCAATTAAAGATTTACTTACACTTGTAACAGAGTTAGTTTTAACAACATTACCCTTCCCCGATGCTATAGAGATTGTTACCGTACCATATTTGGCACAGCCAACAACAATAAATGGCACACACAAAACAAATGCAACCAGTAAAGAACTAATAATATACTTAAACTTTTTCATATTTCCCCTTTAAATGGCAAATTTTTACAAATTGCCCTAAAATATATATCTATTATACACAACTAACAAACTTTTATCAAACAAATTTAATATTATTTTTTATAGCTTTAACCTAACTTTATATTTTTGCTTTATGCCAAAATCTAATCTAGATAGCTAAAATTGCTACCACAAATTTCTCCATTGTACAAGCAGTTGTCGGCAAGGCGTGCAATAATTTGAGTTCCATCGCTGTCAATTTCATAAATTGGTTTGCCGGTAGTAGGGTTAACGCTGTACACCTTGTACACAAAGGCTATTGTGTATGTGCTACTACTGTTTGGTTTAGTTGTACTTGGTGTTAAACTATAAGTTTTAATCAGCCTGGTTAGCGCTGTTGGCGGTATATCCCCTTCTTCTATATATCCTTTTAATATTGTCATATAATTCTCAGATAAAGATAGATAGTATACATCAGATTGCGTGTAGTTGTACAGTGTGTCGCTAACTTTTTCCGTCATGCCTATTTTAATGTTTCCGCTTTCGTCAAACTCAAGCGTTTCGCGGTTGAAAGCGGCAAACACATAAATATCGTTATCTACTCGGCTATCGTAGTCCGAAGTAAAGTTGTCGTCTTGGTTAACCTCGTAAAACTTAGTTATATTGCACTCTTGCCAAAAACCAGTTTTTTCGTCGTAAACCTTGAGTGAAGTTTCGCTGTAAACCCCATCAACATACTTATTGGCAATATTAACATTACCACTATTCCAAGGATAAGCACTATCATAAAGCAAGGCGTATTTACTACCTTCGGTGGTTAGCACATTTATAACCTCGTCGCCATAAACTCTTATCCAGCCAGCAAAGTAGGTTCCAGCAGGCCAGTAACCAATATTTTGTGACGCATTTTGAAGCACAAAACCAAACCAATCAGTGCTAATGTAGTCTAGAATAACGCTTTGGTTCTTTAAAACGTCCAGCCGTTTCTGACTATCACCTGTAGAGTAGTTTGTTAAATTAGCCAAAACACTAGTATAAGTGGTGCTTACGCCTAAATATTCTGCAAGGTTATCCAAAGTTAAATTATTGCTGCCATATTCACGGCTAAAGCCGCTCCAAATGGTTGTGTAAGACATAATTTGAGAATTTTCTAGATAGTTTTGCCTGCCTAATGCGTCCATTTTGCTAATATATATTGCCGTTAAATTAGTTTGTAGCGTACTTGCCATTTCGTATGGCGTCATGCTACTACTTGTTGTCCAATAATTTGCCAAAGAACCGCTGCTGCCAAACTTAGCGTCTAAAATACTTTTTATTGTTGACCAATCTATTGTGTATCTAGTGTCACTTACAGTTATTCCTTCTGCAGCAAGGTCGCTAGCCGTTACAAACTGAAGCAAGAAGACAAAGTAACTGTATGCATAGTCGTTTGTGTCGTCTAGACCACTTGTGTTTATAGCAGAAAAGCCTGTGCGGTAATAATCAGAGTTGGTGCCAAGTTCCCAGTAATTTATAGGTATTTCTGTGCTGCCATTGTAGGTAATATATGCCTCTCTCTTTATGCCCAAAATATACTCGTTAGACGAAGACTGACGCTCTTCGTAGCTGTTTGTAGAGCTGTTCCAAACAAAGTAGCGCACTCTATGCACAGAAGTAGGTGTGTACACACCAACCATAGACAAGTTGCCCCTAATAGCCGAGTTATCATAATGGTAATTTGTGTAACCATTATCATATGTGTAGGTGTGCACAGTCATGTTTTGTGCTTCACCGTTAATATAAATTACAACTTTTTGTGTACTTTCTCCCCACTCGCCTAGCCAAGTATCCGAAAGTTGCGCATAAGTATTGCCCTGGCTAGACACACCTTTGTCTGTAGAATAAGTGTCTACAGTTTCATAGTAAACTGCTGCGTAATTCATATCAAACTCGGTTAGCGAACTGTCGGTTTGCTGCTGATATTCTAGCGAATATGCATGGCCGTTATAGGTAAACCAGCCCAAGAAACCTAAACCTGAGGTATAGCTGTAGGTAACATCTACACTTTGTCCATACTTGTAAGTGACGCTTTTGTAAACAACATACTGACTCCAATCTACATATAAGTCGTTGTCCCAAGTTTCGTAGTAATCGCTTAGCGTTGCTCCAGACTCTTCATCTGTTTCCCAGGTGGTGGTCTGCCCGTCTGCTGGGCGCAACATATGATAATAGTTTACAGTATATGTCTGCGCCTTATTACCTAATATAATGTCTGTGCTCTTTACTTTTACATACTTAATTCTAAACACAAATATATTAATGTCGGTAGCCTTTCCGTTATTGTAAAAATCGTCATCGGCCATAACCGCACCATTATAACTGTAACTGTTGGTGTTTTGACGGCTGTAAGCAAATGTGCCGTCTATCTTGTACTCGCTAATTGTAAAAGATAAATTTTCAAACAAATAGTTAACTTTATAATAGCCGTTGCCATCTAGCGTGCTAGCATATATATTGCCGGTGTTAAATGTGTTAAATATTTTATTTCCGCCAATAGTATAATTTGCGCCATAGTTAATTATTGTCTTTGTATCAAAGGTGGTAAACATGTTTATTATGTTAGTTAAATTTGTGTAATTTAAATTTACTGCGCCGGTGTTTGTGTCGGTTGCGGCAATAATTGCGTTAAAGTAAACAGATGTGTTATAAACAAAATCAAATTCGGTTGTTTTTACGCTGGTATTTTCATTAACCGTGTAGCAGTAAACGCGGCTTAGTATGGTGCGCTTTAAGGTTGCGTCCCACTCGGTGGTTATAACAAGATAGCTAGTATGCCCGTCGTCGCGGTTAAATTTTAATGTTAGCGTTTGTGCATAGTTACCATTTTTTGGCACTATGTAAAATTCAGAGTCGTCGCCGTATCTGTATGTGATAGACGCGTTTCCTGTCAAAGTAGTAAGAGATTCGTCTGTGCCCTTTGATGTTTCGTAAACAAGCTGAGCGCCTTCTTTTTCTATATAATTAATATAGTCATCTTCAAAGGTGCTATCTGCTAGGTCGTTTGTAAGCACATCTTTCTTGTTGTACCATGTGGTAAATATAGTAAACGCCCTACCAGCATAGCCGCTGTAACTAACGTCCGTTTGCAAATGCCTATCGCCAATATCACATGTGCCAGAAGTGTCATTATCTATTAAATTTGTTTGCCCAGAAATTCCGTTGCTTTGGCTAGCAGACATTTCTTCATTAAATAGTACGGCAACAGTTAGCATGTAATAGTCAAAGTTTGTTCCGTTTTCTATACTTACTAATTCGCCAGTAGTATTTGTTGTAAAGTTGGTTGAATCTATGGCTGTTGGGTCGGTAATTTGGTAACCGTAGCTAGTAATAAGCTTTAGCATATTTGTATACATACTAATACTTGTATCGTAAATAAACTTAAACCCAAATTGATTGTTTATAATAGGATTACTGCTGTCGTAGGTGCTTAAAAGTGTGCCATTATAGTATACAGAGGTTGTATTATTCCCAAAGCTGGTGTCAAATACAACTACAAGTGATAACACATCTGTGCCAACCACATTTGTGCTGCCAATATAAGTACCATCTACAACTGCACTACTAATAAGCTCGCCGCCAACTGCGTAGTTTGCGTCTTGCCAGGTGTAGTCGGTGTGCGTCCAGTTGTTTAAGTCTATATTTATTGTGTAAGGCAAAGCCTCCCACCTTGCATGCACCAAAATTGCGTTGCCAATGCTTGTGTAGGTTTGAGTTATTGTGTCGGTTTGAGTTATGTTGTCGTTTGTAGCAGATAGGCTAATTTTCATAGCCGTGGTATCTTTGTACTCGTAAAGGCTGTGAGAACTTATAGCCGTAGAGCTGCCCGTACTGGTTTTGTCTATCTTGCCTTTTAACAAGGTTAGTTCTGCACTAGAACCAGCCATATTTGTGCCGTAAGTACCATTTAGCATAGATATAAGCATGTCTACATTAAAGATTTGATTCTCTAGCAGTCCGTAATCGTTGTCGGACGCCGTTCTAGATGCATACCAGCCAAGGAATTTGTATCCGTATCTATACGCATAGGCCGTTAGCTCCGATTTTGTAAAGTTAAACACTTGGTCAAAAGTAACTGTAAATGCTAAATTTGCAAAGCTAGTGTTATTCTGCACATTTGTAACCCACAAACTTGCTGGGCTAGTGCCTTGGCCGCCGCCGTAAACAAATACACCATCTGCAGTTGTGCTTAGGCTCTCAATTGCAGATTTTTGGGTATCTGCATCTTTGTCGTAGTCGTTTATGTCAAAAATTACTGCGTAGGTGTTGGCCGACCACTTTGCATAAAGTTTAATTTTGTTATTTAGCCAATCTTGGTAACCACTGCTGCTCTCAAAATAGTCACCATTTGCCATATAGCTCAAAATTGTGTTATTAAATACTTTGTTACTTGTAATTATTTGGTTGCTGTCATCTAAAATTTGGTTATTAAAGCTAGCGTCGGCATACCAGCCGCCAAAGGTGTAGCCAAGGCGCTTAATTGTAGCCAATTTGTTTAAAGCCAAAATGTAGGTGGTTTGGTCAAAGGAAATATAATTTGCATATGTCTTGCTACTGCCCGATGCATAGTAAATGTAGTCGCCGTCGTCAGTTTGTATATTAGTAGCCGTATAAACTTTGGTTGTAGACAACAATTGTGCGTCAAATACCCAGTAGACGGTGTATTTGTTGGCAGTACTGCTGCCGATATTTGTGGTTACGTCGTTGTAAACAAAGTCTACGGCAAAAGTTTTGGCTTGCCATACAGCGTACATGGTAATCGCTCCATTGTTTTGTTCACCAAAGACATTTGCATAATTTTTGGCAAGACTGTTAAACCAGTAGGCGTAGGCGTCTTCTCCGCTATCTACTCTGCCAAAGGTGCCATATTTGTAATAAATTAAGCTATAATTACTTGTGCTTAAGGAATAATCGGCATTTTCTGTAGTAATTTGTATTGCATGTGGGTCGCTATTGGTGTCGTAAAGGGTAATGTTGTAGTAGCTATCAAAGCTTAGTCCGCTGTAGCCATAAGAAGATAGTGGCAAGCCCAAAGTATACCCCGTAGTGGTATCTTTTTGTGCAGTATTTGCGGCGGTGTCGCCCATATTTCCAAATGTCCAGCCAATAAAGTCGTAACCCGAGCGGCTGTAAAGTTGGTCTGCCAGTTTTGTTACCTTATTGTAAACATAGGTTACAGTTGTTTGCGCGTCACCTTTGGTAGAAACATCTGTGCTGCCAAAGTCTGCCGAACTATCGTAAGTAACATTAAACGTTTTAGCATCATAACTTAAATGAATATTAATGCTTTGCGCATAAAGGTCGTAAATTGTAAAGGTTAGCACCATGTAGCCCGCATAATCGCCCGTGCCCGCCGCAACTGAATATGTGCCAATTTTATGAGTGGTGTCTGTATCCTCACCAAAGTTTCCTGTTCCGGCTGTTAAACTTATAGTATATGTTGCTTTTGTTCCGTCTTTATAACCAAAGGTAAAGGTTACTTCATTAAAGCTAAAGCCGTAGTTTACGTTAAAGTTTAAAATAAAGGTGTTGCCGTAAGACTTTGCATAATCATAATCATTATAGCCAAGTTTGCCATAAGATGTATATGAGTTTTGGTTTTTACTAGTTCCAAAGTTGCTTGTATATGTGGTTGCATCGGTATAACAACTTGCAAGCAAATTGTTTACACTTGTGCCAAGGCTGTAGAGTTTATCGTAGCTCATGGCCGTGCCGCCATTTGTTATTTTGCTTGTATCGGCAGTTTCTTGCAAGGTAAAGCCGTCTTTGCCGTCAGCACTCGAGTAATAAACCTCGCTGGTTATGGTTAAGTGCCTAGATAGAGGAACAAGATACAGAGAAATTATATTATTGCTGTTTATGCTATCTTTAAGAGTAGATGTTACTGTAGATTGCTGAGTTTTATAGTCTGCACTAGCCCAAGTTGCGCTATTTATGGTAAACTGCAATGCACTTCCGTTGCTTATAAATCCACCGTCATTTTTTTCTAGCGCATAGGTGGCGTTATCGGTTACTGTGCCATTTAAAACTATTTCGCTGCCTATTTCGCTGCTGGTGTTTTTAACCATATAATTGGCAATAAATATCCATAATTGACCATAAAGAGTAGCGCTGCTGTAGGTATTGCTGCTATAAACCTGTACATGAGTTATATTAGCCCCGCTGCCAATTTGAACATAGTTTAAGGTAATGCTGCCAATTACACCGCTATATTCACTATCCGCAATGTAAATACCTGTAGATTGTAAATTAGAACCATTGCCAATAGCTGTTTTGTCATTGTCAACAACGCTTAAAGTACCCTTACTAAAGTCGCCACTAAACCCTTCATATTCAGAGGAACCTACACTAACATAGGCAAAGGTAAAGGCACCATAAGTAACACTAATGGATGTGTTGCCGCTTATGTTTGCCAAACTTAGGCTAAGTAGACACGCATATTTGGTATTTATTGTGGCTGTGTTATACAAAACACACAAAGAATTTTCATCTTTCCTAAGATTATCTGTTCGGTTAAAGTAAATATATGTATCTTTTATTTGTCCTTTACTTTGTGAAGTCGTCCAATTATAACTTCCAGCCCCAGTTAATTTATACAACAAAGTTAGCGAGCCGTCGGTGTTTATTGTAAAGCCGGCAAAGGTTAGTTTGTAGGTTACTTGATTGTTGTTGTCGTAAGTGCTTATAGTAATAGTATCTACATAATAGCCAGGCTTGGTTAAAATATCAAAATTAATGTAGCTGCTTGGGGTAAACGCTGCAATGTGTCCGCCCGAATAGTTGTAGTAGTTGTTGGTGTTGGCGCTTAGTATGTCATTAACACTTACCCAAGCGTTGGCAGTATTTTGTTCATATGCCGTTCTAAAATAGCCCTCTGTTCCATTTTCGTTATGCCCATCTTCTCCGTAAGTGTTTAAAACAATTATCGCGTTAGAAGAGTTTTTGTCAACATTTTCTTCGCCAACAGCCCCGCTAGATGTATCCGAGCCGTTATTAGATATGCTCCACTCTAGCGTGTGTGTAAGCTGCATGCCAATTAGGGTAATCTCTATATTGCTGTACCAAATGCCGTTTATATAAGTGCCATAGCCTTGGTTATTAGCGTCGCTTGGGTTCCAAGAAAAATCTACATTGTACATAATGGCATTAGATATGCCGTAAATGCTGCCAGAATCGGTATAATATGTATAAATTAAGTAAACCTGCTTGGTATTATTATAATCATCATTCAAATTTAGCGTAAACACTGCATAATTAAGTTTGCCATATAAGGTTACATTTTTTCCGTACATTATTTTTAAGAAATTTTTAAGGGCATCACCACTGGTAATTAAAGTTCCGTTGGAACTATACATAATACCATTTGTAGTACTACTAACATCACTAATAGTATTGTAATAATATGAATAATAGGTTTTACTTTCTAAAGAATAGTTTCCTGAAGAATAACTACTTAGGCTTGGCAAAAGGTTAATAACCTCTTCTATTTTAGCGGAAAGAGCGCTCATAACCGTTTTTCTAGTATCGTCATCTTCAGAAATAACTAATTTATAACTAGTGCCGCCACTAGAAATTTCCATACCAACAATTACTGTAGATACGGTTACAACACTGCCAAGCGTCTCTATGTTGTTGCGGGTAGCAGCATTTAGGTTTATAATAGTGGTTGCGCCATAACCAATATTGCGGTAATCTTCTACACTATCAATACTATTAGTATTAACCTGCGACAGTTGCGAAAGATTGTAAGCCGTTACATCGCCAACGTAGGCGCTATCCTCGCTGCCTTCGTTTTTCTCGTACATAACAAAGTTGTATGGCTTGCTGGTAATTGTAGCTTTAACAACTACTTTGCTACCATAAGGATCAGCGTCAGATTCTGTTCCGTAAATGCCGCCTTGGTAAGTACTGTTGTAACCATACTGGCCATAGGCAATATTTGTTAGGGTTACAACCAAATCTGTTCCGACTATTTCAGAAGGAAAAGAAATTTTAAATGCCCCGTTGGAGCTTGCTGTTGTAGCCGCTCCTGCCTCGTAGTTGTAATATGCAATAATAGTATGTTCTGCAAAAGTTTCTATTGTGTCGTTAAATTCAAAAAAGGTTACACTAAACTTTAGCTGCAAATGCTCGTTAAAGTTGCTAAAAGTAAATTTGTAGGTGCTGCCATTAAGTAAGGTTACATCATTTATATTTATTCCCCCGCCGTTTACACCAATATCAGCATTGCCCAGGCTATTACCAACACTATCAGCTATTGTAACCTTTTTTGCTAAAAGCACGCTTGTGTTAACCTCGCTGCTACTATTTGTATCTTCTTTATAAGCATAGCTTTCTTGTGTTACAGAAAATTCTAGCGGATTATCCATAGGCACAACATGCAAAGTTATTAGCACGGTAGATGTGTCGTAACTGTTGCCGTTACCGTCCGTGCCAGTATAATAAGCTATAGAAACAGGGGCGTTGATTGTGGCGTTTTCAGAGCCGTATGCTATGTTGTCGTCCGCGTTCATACTAGAGGTGGCGCCCTTGTAGCTAACCATGTTGGTG
>CAYTHL010000023.1:0-18874 GCA_964437615.1 uncultured Lachnospiraceae bacterium
GTTCTCGCTCGCTATAATAAACTGTAATTTTGTTAGGAAAACGGCGGACAATCTTTTCTATTTTAACATAGGGATAGGCTTTTTCCATATTGTCTATTTGGCTGCCAAAATTCATAAATAGTAGATTGCCACCTTTGTTAAATTTTGCCGATTTGTACAGCCCTGTTTCTACCTCACTGACGCTTTGGGTTTTAAATAAATGGGTGTACTCACTGGTGGTTGTGGTGCCAGTTGTGTACATTGATGTTAGTTGAAAATCTATATTTTGTAGAGTAAACGCAGTTGCCAAAACTAGAATTAGCACAACCACTACTCCTATAACAGAACCCGCAATAATTAGTTTAGATTTCTTTTTCATTTGCCCTTCTCTTATTTTTGTTAGCTTTTTACCCTCTCTATTTTTGCGCCAAGGCTAGAGAGTTTTTGTTCCATTTGATAGTAGCCGCGGTCTATGTACTCTACATCTGTTACAGTGGTTACGCCCTTGCCGGCTAGCCCTGCCAAAACTACTGCCGCGCCGCCCCGTAAATCGTGACTTTTTACGCATCCATATTTGTAGCAGTTTGGTTTACCAACAATTGTTGCAACCTTGCCATGGGCTGTAATGTTAGCGCCCAAAGCGTTTAGCTCTAAAATATGGTTGAACCTATTTTCAAACATATTTTCGGTTATGTAGTGGGTACCCGGCACTGTTGCTAGCATTGCCATTGTCTGCGACTGCATGTCGGTAGCAAAACCCGGATACGGCTGCGTTTGAAGGTTGTATCCGCAAGCCGAATTGCTTTTTAATGCCAGTTTTTTGCTACTGCTAATGTATATGTTATCACTATTTGCAATAATTTTGCAACCTAAATTTGATAAAATGTCAATTATTATTTTATTTTGTTGCTCATTTACATTTTTTAGGTAAACTTCTCCGCCGCACATTGCTGCAGCAATAAGATAGGTGCCGGCTATAATTCTGTCGCCGATTGCCCTATATGTAACGCCGCCTAGTGTTTTTACGCCAATTATGCAAATTTCGTCGGTGCCAGCGCCAAAAATGTTTCCTCCCATACAATTAATAAAGTTGCATAGGTCTACAATCTCTGGCTCTTTTGCCGCTCCAGAAATAATTGTTGTGGTGCCTTCTGCCAAGCACGCGCTCATTATAATATTTTCAGTGGCGCCAACGCTTGGAACTTTAAGGTTTACTCTGCCGCCAGTAAAATCTTTTACAAAGCAGACAAGTTTGTCTTGTAAAAAATAGTGTTCTATGCCAAGTGTTTTAAAGCCAGAGAGATGCAAATCTATTGGACGCTGCCCTATTTTGCAGCCGCCGGGCAAATATGTGGTTGCAATTCCCTTGCTTGCAAGCAAACTGCCAAGCATAAGCACGCTTGCTCTAAGGCTACCGGCCAGTTCCTTGGGCAGACTTGTTTTGTTTACGCTAGTTGGATTTATAACTAAATTGTCGCCTAAAAACTCTATTTTTGCTCCAAGGTTAGATATAATTTTAAGCATATTATTTATGTCGGCAAATTGTGGCACACCTAGCAAGGTTACTTTTCCGCAACAAAGCAAACTTGCCGCTATAATTGGCAGCAGACTATTTTTACTACTTTCTATTTGTAGGCTGCCGCTGAGTTTTTTGCCACCGGTAATTTTAAAACTTTCCATTTTCCCCTATTTTATTGTATTATTTTTTGGCTTTTTAGTTTATTGCAATATTGTTTTCGGCAGCCTTAACCGACTGATAATATATATTTTCTAGCACTCCAACCGCCGCCATAAACACAATAAGCGAAGTGCTTCCGCTGCTTATAAACGGCAGAGGCAAGCCTGTTGGCGGAATGCTTCCGGTTACTACGGCTATATTTATTACCAGTTGCAGGGCTATAATTGCAGTTATACCGCTAGCAAGATAGCAACCAAAACGGTCTTTTGCGTTTTTGGCTATTTTTATGCCACGCCAGATAACAAGTCCAAACACCATACATAGTAGCAAGCACCCAACAAAGCCCCATTCTTCGGCGATTATAGAAAATATAAAGTCACTTTCGGCAAAGGGCAAAAATAGATATTTTTGTCTGCTATTAAATAGCCCAACGCCAAACCAGCCGCCGCTACCCACGGCATAAAGACTTTGCACAAGCTGAAATCCCTCGGCTTGAGCGCTAGACCATGGATTTACAAACGCCATAAGACGCTTTAATCTGTACGGCTCTATTAGCACAAGTACTACGGCAGCGGCCGCCGCTAAGGCGCCTATTATTAACAAATGACTAAACTTTGCGCCGCCAACTACTAGCAAAATTATCATGGTTAAGCCAAGGCAAATTGTTATACTCATATTTGGCTCTAATATAATTAGCAGGCAAATAAGCCCACCAGAAAGTAGTACTGGAAGTATTCCTAAAAAACTTTTTACTTTGTTATAGTTTTTTGCAAGCAGGCTTGCTGCAAATATAACATATCCAAACTTGGCAATTTCGCTTGGTTGCAGAGTAAACAGCCCTAGGTTAATCCAACGGGTTGCACCATAGTTAGTAACTCCTATACCCGGCAAAAAGACGGCTGCAAGTAGTATTATGCTTATGATAATTGCCAACCACCTAAGTTTTTGCAATATTTTATAGTTTACAAAGCGCATGGCAATAAGGGCAAATAGCCCTATGCACGCACCTATTAATTGCTTACGCGCAAAAAAGAATTTGCTGCCGTAGGTTAACTCGGCGCTGTAAAAGCTTGCCGAATAGACCATTAGCACGCCAAAAGCAACCAGCAGCATTACGCAAATAAATAAAATATAATCAAATTTTGGTTTTTTGGATATTCTTACGGCGGTTATCTTCACTTTTTTTAAGCCCCTTAACGATACCGCAAAAACATTTTCCGCGCTCCTCGTAGCAACTAAACATATCAAAGCTGGCGCACGCGGGCGAAAACAAGACATTGTCGCCGCTATTACACAGCCTATATGCTAGTTCTACTGCATTAGACAAGCTTGCTGCCATAAACACATTACGTTTTCCCCACCTTAGCGCCGTCTGCATAAGTTTGTTTTTTGTTTCGCCTAGCAACACGTAGTTGGTAATTAGGTTTGGCTGAACCTTAAATATGTCGTCAAAGTCGCAGCCCTTGTCGCTGCCGCCAAGGATAATTGTAGTTGGGCTATGCATGCTGCTGATAGCTGCCACGGTAGATAAGGTGTTTGTGGCCTTGCTGTCGTTTATAAACTTTACGCCGCCAATTTCGGTTACTAGTTGCAATCTGTGCTCAACGGGCTGAAAAGTTCTTAGCCTTGATGCAAGTTTTTTTGGATTTTGTCCGCTAAGTATGGCACAAAGCAAGCTGCAAAGTGCGTTAGACAAGTTATGCTCGCCAATTAAATGGACATCTAGGGTGCTTGCTATTTTTACAGCACGCGCATAGCCGGCGATTGTCTTTGTGGTATCTCTAAAATATATGTTGCCGCCGCTCGCAAAACAACCATTTACTCGTTTTTTTGTGCTAAAATAAAACACTTTGGCTGGAGTTATACTCAACCCTTTTACAACGGGGTCGTCGGCAGAAATAACTGCAAAATCTTGCTCGGTTTGGTTTTTAAAAATTGCAATCTTGGCATCTAGATAGTTCTGCATATTGCCATGGTAGTTTAGGTGGTCGGGCGTGACGTTTAAAAGAGCGGCAATATGCGGCTTAAACCTATCTATTTGCGTTAGCTGAAAGCTGCTTACTTCGGCAACAGTTAGGCTTTGGTCGTTAGTTTTTGGTGCAATTTCGGAAATTGGCGTGCCTATATTTCCGCCAACAAAAACGTTATCTGCTTGCAATAGGTGCCCAAGCAAGCTTGTTGTGGTGGTTTTGCCGTTTGTGCCAGTTATTGCAATTAGGCTGCCTTTTAGGTTTTGATAGCCTAGCTCCATTTCGCCAATAACTGGCACAGACTTGTTTTTGGCGGCAGAAATTAGGATGCTGGTTGGCAGTACTCCGGGGCTGACAACTACAATAGACAGGCTTATTAATAGCCTGTCTATTTGGTCTTGGGATAACACCCTGTCGTCTTCTACAACAGTTACTTTATAGCCTAATTTTTTTAGTAATTTTGCTGATGCTTTGCCAGATTTTTGGTTGCCTACTACAAGCGCTTTCATAACCCCCCTAGATTATTTCTAATAGCACTGCAAGTAGCCCCACAATAAGAGTAATTGTCATATAGCTTACACTTATGCGGACTTCGTGAACCCCCAATTTTTCAAAATGATGATGCAGCGGTGCCATTAAAAATATGCGTTTTTTAGTTAGTTTATAATATGCAACTTGCATAATTACTGACACGCTGGACGCCACAAACATTATTGCCATAAGTGGCAAATAAAGCGTTGTTCGGGTAAAAATTGCTGTGGCTGCTACCAGTGCGCCTAGGGCAAGCGAACCGGTGTCGCCCATAAATATTTTAGCCGGAAAACAGTTGAACACCAAATAGCATACAAGTGCACCAATTGTTGCCGCCATAATTAGTTGCAGGCTAGATAGTTCGGCAAAAAAGTTTGCTCCAAGGTTAACAAAGGCGGTAGACCCAAGCACAAGTACTAGGATAAAAAAACAAAACATATAGCTAAGGGTTGTTCCGGCGGCAAGGCCGTCTAAACCGTCTGTTAAATTTACGCTATTAGTGCATGCCAAAAATACAAAGATATTTAGCGGAATAATCCAAAATCCAAGGTCTATAAGTTTGCCGCTAAATGGCAAAACAATTGTGCTACCAACTAGGCTGCTTTTGTATGCAAAAATAGAAATAAATATGCTTATTGCTAGCTGAAAAATTATCTTTTGATAAGCCCTTAGCCCTAGGTTGCGTTTAAACTTAAACTTTATATAATCATCTAAAAAACCAACTAATCCGTAGCAGAAAAATACTATAATTGTTGCCACTGCCAAGGTGTTACTAGCGCCTTCAAAAAAACATAGCGGCACTAGACAAATTGACAGTATAAATATAATTCCGCCCATGGTTGGTGTGCCAGATTTAGATTTATGGTTTTCTACATAGCTTAGTATTGTCTGCTTAATTTTTTGGCGCTTAATTAGCCCAATAATTATTGGTGACAAAATTAGGCTTACAAAAAATGTAACAAGCAAACATAGCAACAATTTTAAGTAAAAATCCATAAAATTCTCCTAATAAATTAAGTTTAACTATTGCTTATTTAATCCAAAAAGTTGGTTTCTTCTAGGGCTTTTTGAGCAAGCAGTTTATCGCTAAAATCTATCTTTTTGCCGCAGACATCTATGTAGTCTTCGGCGCCCTTGCCGCTAAGGGCAATTATGTCGCCAGTTTTGCATATACTTACGGCTTTGCGGACGGCTTGACCCCTATCTAGTAACACCATGTACTTATTTTTTGTAAAGCCGCTGCAAATATCTTGGGCTATTTTGTAGTTGTCTTCAAACCTAGGATTGTCGGTAGTTACAATTGTATAATCGGCAAGTTGTTCGCTAATTTGCGCCATTTGTGGGCGCTTGTCGGTATCCCTATTTCCGCCGCAACCAAACACGCTAATTAGCCTATTTTTGCCAGCAACTTCTTTTGCTGTTTTAAGCAGATTATTTAACCCGTCGGGCGTGTGTGCGTAGTCTACAATTATTGTACATTTGCCGTTAGAATAGCTTTCAAAGCGGCCGTCTACCCCCTTTAAACTAGCTAGGCTGTTAGATATTTGCGGCAAAGTTAGCCCGCATGCCATGCAGCAACTAATTGCAACGGTGGCGTTTTGCAGGTTAAACTGACCAAGCAGATTTAAACTAAAGTTTTGTCTGCCGCTACTACTTGCTATACTAAAACTTTGGCCACTAATAGTATGCTCTAAAAGCTGCGCATTTATGTCTGCCGGCTGACCGTTTGTTGAACAAGTTATGCATCCCTTGCAGTCGGACGAAAGGCGTCTACCATAGGGACTGTCTGTGCAAACTATGGCGTATTTGTGGCAAGGCTCGTCAAAAATCATTTTTTTTGCTTGATAATAGTTTTCCATGTTGTCAAAGTAGTCTAGGTGGTCTTGGCTAAGGTTGGTAAAAGCTATTACGTCTAGAATAATTCCCCACAACTTGTGCAGATATATGGCGTGTGCAGATACCTCCATAACAACATACTCTACCCCGCAGTCTACCATGTCGGCAAAAATTTGCTGCAAGATAATAGGGTCGGGCGTGGTAAAGCCAGTGTTGGTGTGTTTGCCACAGTAAGATGCGCCAAGCGTGCCAATTATTCCAACATTATGACCGCAAGATTTTAAAATATGGGCTATCATACTGGTGGTGGTTGTTTTACCGTTTGTTCCAGTTACCCCAATAATTTTGAGTTTACTTGCTGGGTTACCATAAAAAGCAGAGGCAATTTCGCTTATGGCTTTGCGAGTATCATTGACCAAAATTTGAGTAATATTGCCGCCAGCTACTATGCTATTTTCGGCAACAATAACTTTGCAGCCGTTTTTTATGGCCTCGGCCGCAAAATCTTCGCCGCGCGCATTTCTGCCATTTAGGCAAAAGAACATGCTTTTTTTGCCGGCCTTTTGAGCTACGTGTTCTAGGCTTAATATGTCACGGTTGTTTGCTCCAAGTACTCTGCAATCTAAGCCGCTAATTAAGTGTTTTAGTTTCATAATTTTTACTCCATTTTTATTAATCAAAAATCAAAAGAACTATATCGCCCTCTTTAACCATGGTGCCGGGACCTGCTATTTGGGCAGTTACATAGTCGCCCTCGCCGCTTACTAGGTACTGCAAACCAAGTGACGCCAAGGTACTACCTGCTTCGGCTAGAGTCATGCCAATTAGGCTAGGCAAAACTATATCGTTTTCGGCTAGGCTGTAATTATAATTGCTGTTAGCTTGTGCTTCGCTGTATCTAACGTCTATAATTGTTTGAAAGATAGATTTTGCCACTGGGGCTGCTACAATGCCGCCATAGTATGCGCCTTGAGGCTCGTCTATTGTAACTAGTACACAGTATTGCGGGTTGTCTGCAGGATAGTAGCCAATAAATGACGCCACATATTTGCCTTGTGCAATTGCCCCATTTTGGTACTTTTGCGCCGTGCCTGTTTTGCCGGCAATGTTGTAGCCGTCTATGCGGGCATACTTGCCGCCGCCCTTAGAAACAACTTGTTCTAGCATGGCGTTCATTTTTTTGCTGACAGAGCTAGAAAAGACGGTATTTAGCGCGGTTGGAACTTTGGTGTACACAACTTCGCCGCTAGATGTTGTGATGCTCTTTACAAGATAGGGCTGCATTACCTTTCCGCCATTAATGACAGCGCAAACAGAGTTTATTAGTTCTAGTGGGCTTATAGCTATTGTTTGTCCAAAGCCCATACGGTATAAATCTGGGTCGGTTACTAGCGATTGCGGCATTAGCACCGCCTTAGTTTCGCCCGGAAAATCTAGCCCAAGTGTGGTGTCGTAGCCAAGCTGACTTAAATACCAATAGAACTTTTTTATGCCAATTTGGGCAATTAAGTCCATAAAGACGCAGTTGCAGCTGTTGTTTAAGCCGTCTTGCAGGGTTTGCGTGCCGTGACCGCTGCGGCGGGAGCAGTTTATTCTTACCCCATTTACAATTCGGTAGCCGCCGCAATAAAAGCATGTGCTAGTCTGCACTATCCCCTCTTGAAGAGCAATGGCTGCAACTATAATTTTAAAGGTGGAGCCTGGCTCATATGTATCTGTGATAGTAGATGCACGGCTTAGAGCGTTTAGAGTTTCTAGGTTGGAACGGTCGGGATTATTTAAGTTGTAACTTGGCAAGGTTGCCACACTTAAAATTTCGCCAGTGTTTGGGTCGGTTACAATAGCAGACGCACTTTTTGCCCCAGTTTGGTCAAGTGCTTGCTGCAAGATTTCTTCTACGCCGCTTTGTATTTGAAAGTCTATTGTTAGCTGCAAATTTAGGCCGTCAATGCTATCTATGTAGTAGACAACCGAGTTGTCTAAGGTGCTTCCCTTTAGGTCGCTTTCTACCAGAGTTACACCGTCGACACCTTTTAGATACTGGTTGTAAAATGCTTCTAGACCGCTCTGTCCGTTACCATCACTACTTAAAAATCCAACAATTTGGCACAACATGCTGTCGTAATTATAGTTGCGAGTGGTGGTGGCTGTAAAAAATATGCCGCTTTGGTAGTTGTTTAAAATGCTCTGTACCACTTCTTTTTCTATCTGGCTTTCTATAAGCAATTCGCTATAATTGTACTTTTCTAGTTTTTGGTAGATTTCGTCGGCGTCAATTTCTAGGTTGCTAGTAAGTACGGCAACAACTTTGTCTACGTCGTCTATGTCACTTTCGCGTATGTAGCAGTCGTAAGTGGTATAGCTACTGGCTAGCACCACATTGTTGCGGTCGGTTATGCTGCCCCTTAGGGCGGTTATAGGCAAATCTCTTAGCCACTGAGAAAGTCCTTTTGTAGACAGCGTCCAACCATTTAGTATTTGCAGATAAAACAGTTTGCCACAAAGCAATAATATTACAAAAAATATGCACAAGGTTAGTGCCGTTAGTCGTTTTTTTATAGAAACTGAAGTGTACTTTAATTCCACAAAAAAATCCCCCTAGGCTATGTATATTCGCCTAAGGGGCAATAAATGAATTGTAATTTTGCTAATTTGTTATGCGGGTAAAATTATTTTATTTAAACAAATTGGAAAAAAATTTGCAGAGGCTATCAAACCAGTTGGTTTCTATTTGTGCGGTAGGACGGGAAATGGTTTCTACGCTATTTAGATAGATAATTTGGTCCTCTGTTGCTTGGGTGTAGCCAAGTTCTTCGGCGGCATCTACCACGCCGCTATTTAGCAGCTGATATTCTTGCTCTAATTGGCTGACAGCCTGTTGCTGGGTGGCAACTAGTTGCTGTTTTTGGCTAATTGCCCCGCCAAGTGAGCTTAATGTTACGGCGTTGCCTATTGCAAACGCCATTAGAGAACACAAAACAATGGCAACCACCGACAAGATTATCTTGCCGCGCGCGTTAAGTTTAGCGCGAACATTTTCTCGGCTTTGAGTTTGAGTTTGCACAGCTGCCGTTGTTTGAATTTGTGGCATTACTTTTTCTGTTCGCTGCTGCTCTATTGTGGTTATAGTAGGCGCGGTAAACTCGGTTACATCATCAAAGTCTATCTCTTTAAAGGCTGGGCGCTTGTACTCTGAAGAGCCAAACTGTCCGTTAATACCCGTAAAGATACTTCTTTGTGTTTGAGTTTTTGTGTCTGTTCTTGTTTCTAACTCTGTTGCCATAATACTTGTATCCCCCTTTATTATAATTTTTCTATTATTCTTAGTTTTGCGCTAGACGCACGGCTGTTGATGCTAAGTTCTTTTGCTGAGGCTGTTTGCATTTTGCCTACTATCTTGGCTGATGCAGCGTGTCCGCAGACACATATAGGAAAGTCTGGCGGGCAAATGCATGCTGTGCATAGGTCCTTAAATGTTTGTTTTACAATGCGGTCTTCTAGCGAATGAAATGTGATTATTGCAAGTCTGCCCTGCGGTTTTAGGCGCTCTGTTGCCGAAAGTATAAATTCTTTTAGCCCTTTAAGCTCGCCGTTTACTTCTATGCGGATAGCTTGAAAGGTGCGCTGCACATTACTATAGCCGTCTTGACCCTTGTATCTGGGTACGCTAGAAAGGATTATATCTTTTAGCTGACCCGTTGTGGTTATTTGCGACTTTTGTCGGGCTTGCACTATGTGGCGGGCAATACTTGCTGCAAACTTTTCTTCGCCGTAGTCTGAAATAATCTGTTTTAGTTGCTGCTGACTGTACAAGTTTACCACAGTAAAGGCATCAAGTTTTTGCGTGGTGTCCATACGCATGTCTAGTCTGGTGTCTGCCCTAAACGAAAAACCTCGCGCCGAGTCGTCTAGTTGGTGGCTAGAAACTCCTAGGTCGGCAAGTATTCCGTCAACTTTGTCTACCTTAAGGTCATCTAAAATTTTGTCAATGTTCTTAAAGTCTGCATGAACTAGTTTTGTTCTGCCCTTGTATTGAGCAAGATTTTTTTTGCTGGCTGCTAGGGCTTCTGGGTCTTTGTCTATGCCAATAAGTTGTGCTTGTTTTGTTCTTGCTAGTATTTGCTTGCTATGCCCCGCTCCGCCGATGGTACAATCTACATAGGTGCCGTCATCTTTAAGCTGCAAGCCTTGCAAAACTTCTTCTAGCATAACAGGTATGTGCAAAAACTCCACTTTACACTCCATGGTCGGCTAAGGCTTTGGTAGCCGAAGTAAAGTCGCCGCTGTTGTAGGTGTTCCAAACTTCTTCTGCCCAAATTTCTACGCGGTTGCCAGCACCTATAAAGACAATGTCTTTGGCAATTTTGGCGTATTCTCTAAGCTCTTTGGCTAGTAGTATTCTGCCTTGATTATCTTCTTCGGTTTCAAAAGCGCTAGAAAGCAACATTCTTACAGGCTTTTGCAGTTCGGCATCAAACATAGGAAGGTCGGCAAGTTTTTGATGCAGTGCCTCGAAGGCTTGAACACTTAGAGCATACAAGCAATTATCGTTACCCTTGGTAACAATAAAGCCTTCGCCAAGCTCTTGTTTAAACTTGGCAGGCATGCGCATGCGGCACTTGGTATCTAACTGATGACGATATGTGCCAATTAGCATTTGCCCTTCCCCCTTTTGTGATGTTACTGCAATTATAAAGTCCAAAATTTTAAAAAGCAACCACTTTTGACCACTTTTTATTAAAAAGTGGGATTTTTTTGAAAAATTGGTTAATTTTTAGCCGAATTTTTTTTAAAAAAAGAGCAAATATAAAATATTTGTTCTAAAAACTTAAAACCCGCACCATTTACCCCAAACCAAACTAATGCAAGTATTCTATCTATAAAGGTTTTGAAGCCGCTCTGAATGACACTGGTGGTGGACTTGCTCCGGTAAACAATCAAGGGTAGTGACAAGTTAGAAATGGCACATTATTTTTAGCAAAGAAAAAAGCGTAGATTTTAGTATAGCGTCTACGGCTTTTATATAGGCAATAAGTTTTTAATAGTTTGTTGTTAAATTTTGTAATATTTATGGATGGCGCGGATTATGTCGGCGCTAGCTTTAAAGTAGCTTGACGACTGGACGTCTACAACAATGTCTGCTTGCTCTTTTATATTGCGGTCACGGGCTTCTAGTTGTTTTTTGGTCAGGTTATACATACTCTTTTCTTTAAAGCAGCTATACTCCTCCTTTTCGACGATGCTTTTTATGGCAGCAATTGGCTTGAACAAATAGATGCACAAATAGGTGTCTTTTAGGTAGCTTATGGTGCCTTTTTTGTAAAAGGCGTCGCTATCTATATTTAAAACTATGTTGTTGAAGTCGGCAACATATTTTATTATTGAGTTTTCTTTTTGGCGGTAATACGTGCTGCCATAAGAAACAACTAGTTCTTTAAAAGTACTAGGTTTATGGTCAAATTCAAATAAATCTCGCATGTCCATCATGCGCATTTTAAGTTCGTCTGCAAGCATTTGCGCTGTGGCACGTGCCATTGCCCTATCTAGGCAGATTATAGCTATATTCTTTTTCATTACTTCTCCAATATTTTTGGCAGATTTGAGTTATTTATCCGCATCAGTTGGCTTATTATCTTCTAGGCCAAGCAGCGCCGTGCTTTCGGCTGCGTCTAGACGCTCGACGCTTCTAAGTTTGCGCTCTATTTGCTTAGACCGAGTACCCATTAGTGCGTCGACATCTTTGCTGGCGCTGTCTATTTTTGTTTTTACTTTTTCTAGCAGAGCGTTAAAGGTGTCAAACTCGGTGCGTACTGCGCCCAAAATCTTCCACACCTCGCTAGATTTCTTTTGAATTGCAAGCGTTCTAAAGCCCATTTGCAGGCTGTTTAAAAAGGCGCTCATGGTGGTAGGACCGGCGATTGTAACCTTGTATTTGGTTTGCAAGTCGGAAAGCAACCCCATTTTTAATACCTCGGCGTACAAGCCCTCGATTGGCAAAAACATAACGGCAAAATCTGTCGTCTTTGGCGGACAGATGTACTTTTTGTTTATATCCTTTGCCATGCTGATTATGGTGTTTTTTAGTTGGGCGGACTTTTGCTTTATCTGCTCGCTATCGCCCTTATCGTAGGCGGTCTGCAAGTCGGTATACACGGTATACGGAAACTTGCTATCTATTGGCAAATATACAAATTCGTCGTCAGCGCCTGGGTATTTAATGGCATATTCTACAGGCTCTCTGCCCTCGCCGGTGACAACGTTGGTTTGGTATTGCTCGGGCGAAAGCAGTTGTTCTAAAATTGCACCAAGCTGAACTTCGCCCACAATGCCGGTAGTTTTTACGTTGCTAAGCACCTTGCTAAGGCTGCCAACATCGGCGGCAATGCTCTGCATTTCGCCCAAGGATTTATGCACGTTTTCTAGCTGACCTTCCAAAATTTTAAAACTCTGCTCAAAACGCTCACTTATTGTTTTGCTAAGTTTTTCATCTACTGTTTCTCGCATTTTGTCTAATTGCTTGTTGTTATCTTCTTGCAAACTCTTAATGTGGCGCTCGTTGGACTGTCTAATATTTTCTAGCCGTTCTTCTTGCATTTTACTCATGCTCTGCATGCGCTCGTCTAACTGACTAATTAGCTTTAAAATGCGGTCTTCTAGCGATTTGTGATTATTGGCAAGGCCGTCTTGCAAAGTTTTTATAGAGCCAGTTAGCGCAACATTATTTGTCTGCTGCATTTGGTTAATTGCCGCACTTATAAAATTTAAGTTGTTGGTTATGCTGGTAACAATGTCTTGCTTGTCTTGCGCCGACACGCCGCTTGCATGGTTGCGACTGACCAAAGCAATAATTACCCCAGCCGCACCTATACAAATACTTATTGCAAGCATGATGTAAATAGCTGTCATAAAAATACTCCTTTTGGTTATTTTAAACCATAAAAACTTTTTTGGCAACAAAAAACCGCACCATTTTTACTGGTACGGCAAATTTTTTAATAACAAAATTATATAAATATGGCTTTAAACCCCAATAAACATAGTTTTGTGTGAAATTTAATGCAGAACAATATTTTGCAAACTAAATTTTATACAAATTATGTAAGCAATTAGTAAGTTAAACTAAATTTTGCACAGATTTTTGAGCAAGAATATTTCTGCCTCAATAAACATAGTTTTGTGTGGAAATTTGATGCAGAACAAGGAGCGAATGTGCAGCCGCGGCAGGAGTTTAGTAGCCCTAAATGACTGCTGCGGCAAGCGCACGCGACACAGTTATGCACAAATTAACGCACAAAACTAATCTTCGGAGTTCTTGGCCTCCTCAAACGCCTTAAGCACTATATCACTTATCTCGCCACGGGTGGTAGAATCTAGTGGATGTACAATATCTTTAAACTCGCCGTCTGGTGTTTTGCGGCTAGGCATAGCAATAAAGTAGCCTTCGTTGCCCTCGATGACTTTGATGTCATGCACTACAAAGCAGCCGTCGATTGTAATTGATGCACTTGCTTTGATTTTGCTGTTTTCGCTTTTTACTAAGCGAACTCTTACGTCTGAAATGTTCATGTTCATAGTTTTGTTTTTCTCCTTGCTGGCTTAATTTTTTAAGCACTGATGCTATTGTAAACCAATTATTTTTAAAAGGCAATCATTTTTAACAACTTTTTAATTATTTTTGCAATTCTTCGCCATTATTTGCGGGGCTGGCGGCGCTTGATTTTTGTTTTGGGTAGTTTTCTTTTTTAGGGCTATCTGCTACTGATGATTGCTGCTGTTTCTCGCTGCTAGATTGCTCTTGGGCAAGCCTTGCAGTTAGCCACTCTGTTAGCTCTGTGCCGTCAATTTCTTTTAATGCGCGATCTATAGTGCACTTTGCAAAGCCTAGTTTGCTGCCGCAGTCGTAGTAAATGCCATCTACTACTCTGCCCATGCACTCGCCATTAACTGCAAGCACATTTAGGGCATCAGTTAGGCAATATTCTCCGTTTTTAGGGGTAAGTTTTGCTATTTCGTCGTAAACTTTTGGCGTTATTATATATCTGCCAATAACGGCATAGTTAGATGGCTCTGTGCCCTTTGGCGGTTTTTCTATTATACCTCTAAGTTTTAGCATGCTGCCCTGCTGTTCGGCAATATCTGCCGCGCCATACTTGTACATTTCTTCGTGCGGAACTTGTTGAAATGCAACAACTGGCCTGCCCGATTGTTCGTATACATCTATTAATTGTTTTGCGGCTGCGGGCTTTGCATCTATTATGTCGTCGCCAGAGATTAACACATATGGCTGACCCTTGCTCCATTTTTTTGCTGTAAGCGTAGCGTATGCCGAACCTAGCGCCTTGTTAGAATATCCAACTGTAATGTTTAGCTTTGACATTATTTGCATGTACTCTTCTAGATATTCTTGCTTGCCGGCTTTTATAAGTTCGTCAAGGTCTTTAAAATTTGGCTGAATAAATTTTAGCATAGACTTTTTGCTATTGCTTATAACCACCATAACATCTGTTATTCCGGCATTTACACACTCTTTTAGATGATACATTAGCGCCGGTTTGTTTAAAATTGGAAACATCTCCTTTGGAACACCAAGTGTGGCGGGTAAAAATCGTGTTCCCTTTCCCGCTGCCAATATTACTGCTTTTGTTACCATATTTTTATCTCCTTTTTTTGGTATTTTATTTTTTTATTATTTACTTTTTACAAGCAGATGAACTTTTTTGCCTTTGCTAACCACAACTTCGGCACCTTTAACAACTTGCTCTGGCAACACCACTTTTTGCCCGTCTATGCTTATTCCGCTTTGGGCAATTAGTCTTCGGGCTTCGCCCTTGCTGGCACATAGCCCCGTTTCGGCAAGCATATCTACAACAACTACGCCGCTTGAAAGTTTAGGATAAACTACGCTATTCATATTTTGACTTTTACCGCTGCCAGAAAAAACTTCTTCGGCGGCCTTTTGCGCCTCTTTGGCCTTGTCTTCGCCTTGGATAAACGCCGTTATTAAAAAGCTTAATTGTTTTTTGGCGGCGACTATGTCTTTGCTAATAAGTTCTCGAACTTGCTTCATATCCATGTCGGTAAACAGCGCAAACATCATTTCTACGCAGCTATCTGGGGTTTGATATATTCCTTGGTAAAAATCGTAGGCGTTAATTTTGCTGGAATCTATCCACAGTGCGCCGCGCTCAGTTTTGCCCATTTTTTTGCCTTCTGGCGTTAGCAGTAGCGGATTTGTTATGCCTTCCATTTCTCGCTTACCACCATCTACGGCATTGAGTTTTCTGCCAAGCTCTACGCCAGCTGCAATATTGCCCCATTGGTCAGAACCGCCCCACTGCAAGTTGCATCCATATTTTTTGTTTAGATAGACAAAATCGTATGCTTGCATTAGCATGTATCCCATTTCAAAAAAGGTTAAGCCGCCCTCTTTAAGTCGGTTTGCATAAATGTCGTTTGTTAGCATTTTGTTTACATTAAAATGAACGCCAATATCTCGCATAAAGTCTACATAAGCATAGCCATTAAACCAATCGGCATTATTTACAATAATTGCCGGGTTTTCGCCGTCAAAACGCAGAAATTTGCCGTAACTGGTTTTTATTGCCTCTATATTTTTGGCAAGTTGCTCTTTGGTTAGCATTTTACGCATCTCTGTGCGGCCAGTTGGGTCGCCTATGGCTGCTGTTGCTCCGCCTACCAGCACTATTACCTTATGCCCTGCCATTTGAAAGCGCCTTAGTATGCATGCCGGAACGCAGTGGCCTATGTGCAAACTGTCGGCAGTTGGGTCGGTGCCTGTGTAAACCACAAGATTATCGCTAGAAAGCATCTTTTTTACATGCTCTAAATCTGTTGACTGTTTAATTAGCCCGCGCTCGCTCAATACCTCAAATAAATTTTGTTTTGTAATTTCCATAGCTTCTCCTTTATTAAAGTGGATTGTGTAATTATTGTTCTTAGCCAGCCATTTCGGCTGTTTGTTGTTGCCCAATTTCTGGCTGCATATACTTGCGTTCGTAAATGGCAAGGACTATAAGTAGTGCCGAGTAAGCAAGCAAACTAAACACCACAAACATTATATAAAAAAGCGTAATGTTTCCGATGAGGCTAACAATTATCATTAGCCCAAACGAGACTATTCGGCTAAGCGCCAGCAGCATTTCTACAATTGTTTGATGTTCGGTAATGTAATCGTATAGCCCAGCCTCTTTTAAGTTGCTATTTCTATAAATATCTATATACAAATCGTAAACGGTATAGCTTACGGTCATTAGTACATTGTATACAATTACAGTGGTCATGCTAGGCAAAGTTACATATAATATAGACACCATGCAAGGAATAATTGCGGCCACTATAAACAGCCAAGAGCGCTTGCCGGCTTTTGTAAATTTGCTAACTAGCAGCGCCACAACAATAGTAATTACGCCCAGCACGCTTTGCAATGTTCCTAGTTGCAAGTTTGTGCCATTTTGCAACATTAAAACAACTTTTGCCAAGATGTTTACTATGGTTGTAAAGCCATAAAAAACTATTGCGAGATATATCAAATTAATCTTTTTTGCGGCCTCTTTGTTTTGCTTTAGGGCAATAAAATACCCCTTTAAACTAAACTTGCTGTTTTCTGGCCGCTTAGATTTAATTCCAAACGATATTCCTATTTGAATTAAGCAAATAATTGCCACAGCTATTGCCACTTGGCTATAGGTAGAAACTTGTATTAATGCACCCATAACTATTGGCACCACAATGTTAATTATATTATTTAACACCAAAACTATAAGTACAAACTTGCCCATGCTATTTCGGCTGACCATTTCTTGCTTAATAGAGTTGTAACTGCTATAATAAAATGCCGATTCTGCACCATATAAAACTCCAGCAAGCACCAGCAGTTTGGCTAAATTTTGCCCGCAAAACACAAGCATAATTACAAAAGCCATTCTTATAACTAGCCCTATTCTAAATAGCCATACTCTGTTGGTTTTTTCTACAATAAACACGAGCAAAAAATATACTATTGCCATTGTTACGCAATAGCTTAAATAATAGATGCCAACATTGTAGATATAGCCCAAAACATCACTAGAAAGCGAATAGATATATGCCACCAAAAAGGTGGTTATAAACAAATTTATTATTTGAGAAATGCTATGCGTAATTACTAGGCATGCACTTGAAGATTTGTCTTTATTTGTGTTATTTATATCGTAAGAAAATGACATTTGCTGGGTTTGCTCCAAGTTTTGATTGTGTTTTGGCGTTTAGTTATGCCACATTTTTAGGATAATATAGCACACAAAAGCCAAAAAGTAAAATAATTATTGCCCAACTATTGCAATTTTTTTGGACAAAATAAAAAAATTGGCTTTAATTTGGTTGCCTAGTTTAGCTAATTTTTGTATAATAAAATTAGCTAATGGAGGTTTATAAATATGGGATTTTTTTCTACAAACGTTTTAAAGGCAATAGAATGGACTGACGCCAGCAAGGACACGCTTGTTTACAAGTATCCTATGGACGGCAGAAAAATTGTCTTTGGTAGCAAACTGACAGTGCGTGAAAGCCAGGTTGCAATATTTTTAAACAAAGGCAAAATTGCCGACGTATTTACTGCCGGCACATACACGCTTAAAAGCAGCAACTTGCCTATTTTAACTCAGCTACTTAGCCTGCCTTATGGCTTTAAGTCGCCATTTTTTGCCGACGTGTTTTTTATTAACACCAAACAGTTTACTAATCAAAAATGGGGAACAAGCAACCCAATAACCATGCGAGATGCCGAGTTTGGCACTATACGTATTCGCGGCTATGGCACCTACTCTTTTAAGGTAGATAACGCCGAAACCTTTTTAAAGGAACTTTTTGGCACAAACAGTTCCTTTACTACCGAAGATATTCAGTCTTTCTTAAAAAGTATGATTGTTTCTAGCATATCCGACACCATTGCAGAAAGCAAAATTAGCGCCCTAGATATTGCATGCAATCTTGGCGAATTTTCGGTTGTTGCGGCAGACAAACTTGCTGACGACTTTAAAAATATGGGCTTAAAACTTGTTAAACTTATTATAGAAAACATAAGCTTTCCAGAAACCGTTGAAAAGGCAATTGATACCCGCAGCAGCATGGGCGTGCTAGAAAGCAAAATGGATACTTATGTAAAGTATCAATCTGCAAACGCTATTGGCGACGCAGCTAAAAACCAAGGTACGGGCGGCGTAGGTGCAACCATTGGTACGGGAGTTGCTCTTGGCGAAGTTATTAGAGACACTATTAAAGAATCTAACAAAACCAGCAAAACCGAAGATACTGCTTTAAAGGCTGCTAGCGGCAAATTCTGCCCAGAGTGCGGCGCAAAAGTGTCTGCTACGGCTAAGTTCTGCCCAGAATGTGGGCACAAACTTGCCAGCAAAGATACTTGCCCTAAATGCGGCAGCGCTGTAAAAAGCGGCGCTAAATTCTGCCCTGAATGCGGCGAAAAACTAAAATAGAAGTTTTTGTTTTGTATAAATTGTATTTTGGCTAAAAAAGTTTGATTTTTAATTTGTATATAAATTTTATTTGCATAGTAAAAAATGACAGCGCGAGGCTGTCATTTTTTGGTTGATGCATATTTGTACAAGTATTCCCCTTTTGTTATCCTAAGCAGCGGCAATGACAATTGAATTTAATAATCTTGTTTAAAGCTTAGTACTTTTTTGCCAATATACCCGCCCTCTCCCGCCATCCTAAGCCCAAGCGAAATGGGTTTAGAAACGCAAGACGAATGTTCTTATGCTTTTAGCCGAAAAACGGATGCAAAAAGTACTTACAGTTGCCACTAAAGGCAACACGTTACTAGAATACTCTTTAGTTTGTTTCTGTGTTATTTTTTGCAGGA